>JANYBS010000243.1 GCA_025360715.1 Candidatus Eiseniibacteriota bacterium
CCGCTCGCCCTATACGGCCGCTTGGTGCCCGCTGCTGGTGGTCGGTGCGTATTTCACATTCTGCAACGACTGGCACCTGTTGCAGGTCGAAGGCCTGGTGGGATTGCCGCTGTTCCTCGCCGTGCGCGCGTTCGTGCGCGAGGAACCGGCTCGCGCGCCTTCGCCACCGCGCGCGGTCGCGGCAGGCATCGCCGCAGGCATCGTGCTGGTATTCAAGCTCGCGCTCGCGCCGGTGTTCGTCTTCGCATGGCTGCCGTCCGTGTGGAGCGCCCTGCGAGCGCTCGGGCCCGAGCGCCGAGTCACGCTGCTCGCCATGCGGCGCGCACTGCTCTGCGCCGCCACAGGCATCGCGAGCGTGTGGGCGGGCGTGATCGCCGATCTCCTGTGGCATCGCGATGGCGCACTCGCATGGAATGCCTGGTTCGCGCTGCCCGCGCGCGTGATCGCCGGGATGCCCAAGGGTCTGCCGCTCGATGCGCTGCGTCACACGGCGCATTGGCTCGTGTTCACATGGTGGCCGCTCTTGCTTCCCGCGGCGTTCGGCGCCTTCGTGGCCTGGCGCGCGCGCGAACCGTTCGGACGCGCGCTGGTGATGTGGTTCGCCGCCGGTGTGGGCGTGATCCTGATGCAGCGCTGGTCGGGCTATGAGTATCACCTGCTGCTGTTGCTGGTGCCTATGGGGCTGCTCGCCGCGCGCGCGATCGAGCACCTGTCGGCGTTCGCGGCCGCTGCGGCGCCGAGCATGCCCATGCGCGCGCGGCGCGCAGCATTGGCAGCCCTCGTGCTCGCGTGGTTCACGGCGCCCTTGCTGGATGCTGGCGGGCAACTGCGCGCCATGGCAGTTGCGCGCGAGTGGCGCGACCTGCCGGCGCGCGACGCCTTCCTTGAGGGCAACAGTCAGGGCGGTCTCTACGCGCACTATAAAGTCGCAACCGATTTCCTGGATGATCCGGGCGCGCTGTCCGGGCCCATCTATGTCTTCGGCAATCCGCTCACGTATTGGATCTCGGGGCGCGTGCCGGCCGCAGCGCGTCCGGGCGGCATGAGCATCTTCAACGCGGCCGAGTGGCAGGAAGTCGCCAACGACATCGCGCAGAACAAGCCCGCATACATATTGGTGGAAGACACCGCGGGCGACATGCTCATGACACACCGGCCGGCCACGGACTCGGTGATGGCGGTGATCCACGCGCGCTATCACCGCCTGGGGCGAGTGGCAGAAGGGCGCTGGTTCGAACGCAACGATCCCGTGGCGGACGCCGCCCCCTGAGGCCGTGGCGCGAAATGCGGTGCGCCATACGAACGGGCGGCCTGCGCGATCGCGCGAGCCGCCCGTTGCCCTTGATGTGCATTGTCGCGCTTGGTCGCGCGTTGTCTCGCGCCGCGTCAGTTCACCTGCGCGCCCGCCTCGAGCGCGCGCTTGATGCGCGCACGCGCTTCCACCAGATGCGCGCGCGTGTTGTCGCCCAAGCCTGGCACCAGCAGCGTGCGCGCGCAGCGGCCATCGATGCGCTGCAGCTGCAACCGCGCCAGCCCTCGCGCGTCGTCGGGAGCGCCCGCGAGCGGCGCCACGACCATGGCGGCCAGCTGATCCACATACGCGCGCTCGATCTCGCGGCGCGTGCTCGGGCCCTCGAGCGCCTTGGCCGCGGCCGGCAACCCGCCGACTTCACCCCAGAGCGCCTTGGTCAGGCGATCGAAGTGCTCGGCCAGCTTGTAGCTGTCGGCCGAACGCGACTCGGCCTCCCGCATGCGCGTGAGCAGTGCGGGCGACAGCACAGCACGCAGCAGGGCGTTCTGTAGCGCGAATGCGAAATCGTGCATGGCGAAGTCGTCGCGCTGGCCGAACAGGTTCGTGGTGCCCCAGTGCGAGTAGTGATCGGGCGAGAGGCGCTGCAGCAGCTTTGGGCTCACCTGGAACGCGTCAGCCGCCCACACGCGCTGCGCGAGAAAATCCAGCGCGTCGCGCTGCTTCATCGCCGGCACGGGCACGACCGGATCGAGCTCGCCGGGCTGGCCGCGATGCACGCGCGAGATGTACGAGCCGCCCAGATATTTGACTGCCAGCCCCGAGGCGATGCCGTACTGACCCAGCAACGTGGTGACCGCGCGGCGCAGCGTGGTCAGGTCGCCGGCGCCGCCCACGATGCGCGATTCAAAGCGGTCGTCGCGCCAGAGCTTGGCAAGGTACGCCGTGCGCTCTTTGGCGAATCCCAGCGGGTCGTCGCTCAGGTCGTAGATGTTCGAGCGCGGATCGGGTGCATCGCCCGGGTACGTGTCTTCGTCGGTCGAATACTCGTGACCCGGCTGCAGCGATTCGTCGGCGATACGTGAAGCGAACGCGGCATCCTGATCGGCCTCGGTGGAGCCTGATGGCGTGTAGCCATAGCGGATGGCCCACATGTCGTACGTACCCGCGCCGCTCGTGAAGTACTGGCCTTGCTTGGAGCGGTCCACGCTGATATTGGGCGTTGGATATTCCATGACCGACGAATAGAGTCCGTGGTCGGTCGTCCACGCCACATCGTGCATCTTCGCTGCCGGCGTCGACGTGCTCGAGCGGAAGTTGTGGCGCAGGCCCAGCGTGTGTCCTACCTCGTGCATGACCGCCCACACGACGGCGTCGTGCAGATACTCATCGGGCACCGGGCTGCCCGGCGGCAATGAGCCGTCCATGGCGAGCGTCATGCCCAGTAGCGCGCCCGCATCGTTCGCGGCCGTGGCCAGGTCGCAGCGCTGCTCCTGTTTGATACCAGGAATCGCCGGCGCGATCTGCGGCAGCGCCATGGCGCCCAGCTCGTTGGCGTCCACGATGCGGCGGTAGAGATTGCGGTAGCTCTGGAACATCGACGCTTCGAACAGGATGTCGGCGTCGAGGATCTCGCCCGTGCGCGGATCGATGCGCGACGGTCCGATGGCGCCAAAGCTCGGCTCGCTCGACGTGATCCAGCGCACGGTGCTGTAGCGCACGTCTTCGGGATCGAATGTGGAATCCTCTGGCGCATCCTTGGCGATGATCGCGTTCTTGAAGCCTGCACCCTCGAATGCCTTCTGCCACTTGGTGATCGCTTCCTTCACCCACGGGCGGAACTTCTCGGGCACCGTCTTGTCGACGTAGTACACGATCGGCTTGACCGGTTCCGACATCGCCGCGTTCGGGTCCTTCTTCTCGAGCCGCCAGCGGTTGAGATAGCGCAGGAAGAAGCTCTCTTTATCGTCGCGCGAGAAATCCTTGGTGGCGCTGATGAAGTAGCCCACGCGGTCATCGGAATAACGCGGCTGCATGGGAACGTCGGGCAGCTTCGAGAACGAATAGTGCACCGTGATCGGGATGAAGCGCTCATCCGGCACCGCCGCCACGTCGAGCCCCGTGCGATCGTTGGGCGTCCAGGTGAGCAGCGCTTCGATCTCGGTGTTCTCGGGGAAGTTCTTCGATTTGCCTAGCGCCGAACGCGAGTTATCGAGCCGCACGGACTTGCCGCCCAGCGAAGCGCGCATGCGCTCGCCCAGATCGGTCATGTCGCTGAGCAGCACGGGCGCGAAGTCCACGAGCAGGCTGTGCGTGGAATCCTGCTCGCTCTCGATCTTGAGCGACGCGAGTACCGAATTACCGATCGACAGATCACGCGCCGCATCGATCGGCGTGCCCTTGGGCGTGACGAACCGCTGGTTCACTTGCACGAGCAGCACGTGATCGCCCGCGCGTTCGAACTGCAGCGTGCGGTCGTCCAGTGGCAGCCCGCCGAGCAGGAAGTTCTGGCCGATGCCGCGCGCAAAGCTGACGATGCTCAGGAACGGCGACTTGAGCTGCGCGGGCTTGAGCTCCAGGTAGAGATTCTCGCGCTTGCGATACAGGTTGTAGAAGCCCGGCAACTTCTCGGTATCCTTGAGCACCTTTTTCCACTCGCCATAGGGCTTGTCGGAGGCCGGAGCCGCGGCGGCGGGAGCCGCAGCCGACTTGGGCGCATCGGCAAATACCGGCGTGGCCGCGAGTACGGCCAGCAGCGCCGGAATCAAGAGCTTGTGGCGATGGATCATGCGGATACTCCAGTCCGCGGGCGCATCTGCGTCCGCTGCGTGGGGTGATGGTCGCGGCAGATGCCGCGTCTCCGGGCAGGAATGCGCAAAAAGGTAGGCGCGCGCACCGGCGCATGCGACCGGCGCGGGACCGGCGCGGCAAGCAAACGCACGGGCGAGGCGCGATTGACGCGACTGCGGCCCGCCATGATGCTGCGGCCCGCATGCCGACCCCCGACGAGACACCCGAGATGCCGCAGGACGCCGCGCCCGATGATGGCGCCGACGCGCCCACGCCCTTCGAGCGCTGGTACGCCGCGCTCGAGGCGCGCCATCTGGCGCAGCTCACTTTTCCGGAAGTGCGCCGCGCGCTCGAGGCGCTGTCTGCCGTCTATGTGGAGCGCCGCGACAAGCTGGGCCGCGGCGCTGACCTGGATGGCGCCGGCAAGCGCGCCGCGTTCGCGCTATTCTATGCACCGCTGCACTTCGCGACCGCCCAATTGATATGCAGCGAGTTGGCGCTGCCGGCACTGGCGCGCTCTCGCGTCGTGGACCTGGGCGCAGGCACGGGCGTGGTGGGTGCCGCGGCCGCGCTCACCTGCGGCGGCAGCGTAGCGATCGACGCCGTGGACCGAAGCGCGTGGGCGCTCGGCGAGGCACGCTGGAATTGGGAGCATTTTGGCTTGGAGGGGCGCACGCGTCCCGGCGACCTGCTGCGCCACCGCTTCGCGCCCGAGGGCGCGCTGGTGACGCTGGGCTGGACCGTGAACGAACTCGACGATGCCGGCCGCGCCAGGCTCTTTGCCAGCATCGAGCAGTGGCACCG
>JANYBS010000244.1 GCA_025360715.1 Candidatus Eiseniibacteriota bacterium
GAATGGCGAAAGCTCATTGGACGTGCGGTGCAAGGCGGGCAACGGTGACCGCGTGGTCGCCACCTTCACGGCCGAGCCCGGCGCACCGCACCGGATCGTCGCCGTGCGGCTCATGGCCGAACCGCCCGGAGGCGACGATGCACCCATGGCGCCCGCGGGCGCCGCGCTGTCGGACGACGAGGCCGCGGCCGCTATGCGCGCGACGCTCGATATGGATCACGCGAAACTGCGCCACAACCACGACTACCTGGCGCTGATCCGCGACCAGCCGCTGTGGTTCACACCGAGCACGAGCGAGTGATACTCGAACGGCGGCTACGCGCTGCGCGGCAAAGTGATCGCCAAGGCCTAAGGGCGAGGACTACTACGACTACCTGGCCAAGCACGTGGGGGCGCCGCCGGCATGACGGCGATGAGTGCTCCCATCGAAGGTGACGGCGCCAAGGGCCTGGCGCATGGCTACACCACGCATGGCGCACCGAAGGCCGCAGAAGTCGACAACGTCGCCACGCGTCCGGCGCGCGGCAGTGCTGCGGGCGGCAGCTACAGCACACTCACCGACCTGCTCGCGTTCGATCACGCACTCGAGGCCGGCACCCTCTGTGGCCCGGCGTGGTCAGCGTGGGTGGTGGGCGGCATGCGCCCGGACCGCGGCGGCCGCGCGACTGCCGAGCCGCGCATTTTCGGCTACGCCGGCGGCGCACCGGGGCTGAACGCCGAGTGGACGCACGAGGGGGACGCCGTGCTGATCGTGCTCACGAACCGCGACGCAGAGACCGCCTAGCCCACCGTGCAAGCGCTGCAGGACATCGTGCGGCGGCTAAAGCCCGCGGCGAAGCGACGCTCGTAGTGACCAAGGCCGGCCCGTTCTACTGGGGGCCTCGAAACGCGCATTGTTTCCGCCCGCTTGGAAAGGCCCCGCCGGATGACGCCCGAATGTGAAGTCGCCGCGGTTGCGCCCGCGCTGCTGGCGCTCACGGCCGAAGAGATGCCGCGCTCGCAGGTTCCGGGGCGCGTAAGGCGAGATGCATCGGGCGCACGCGGCATTGCACGCGTGGTGGGCCGAGCAAGGCCTGAAGCTGGGCGGCCTCTCGTGAGGGGTCTACGGCGACTCGTCCGACGACCCGGGCCAACTCACGACCGAGATCTTCCTCGGGCTGCGCGAGGGGTGAGCGGGGTGAGGTAAACCACTTCGCTCCAAGTGGTTCACGCTTTCACCTCCAGTGACTTGAACTTGGTTTGAACCGAGTCCGAGGCCGCGATTCCACCCACCCCCGCGCCCCTACTCCTCGCCCGCCTCATCGTCATCGCCGTCGTCCACCACGAGCGCATCGGTCGTGAGCACGAGAGTCCCGATGCTCGCCGCGTGCTGCAGCGCGCAGCGCACGACCTTGGCGGGATCGATGATGCCTTGCTCGATGAGATCACCCCACGCCCCCGTCAGCGCATTGAAGCCGTAGGCGCCTTCGCCCGCGCGCATACGCGCCACCAGTGTACCGCCATCTTCGCCGGCGTTGATGCCGATCTGCCGCGCGGGCTCCAGCAATGCCGCCAGCACGATGTCGCGGCCCACGCGGTGCGCCGCGCCGATCGCCATGTCGCGCACGGCGTCCGCGGCGCGCAAGAGCGCCAGGCCGCCGCCGGGAACCACGCCCTCTTCCACCGCGGCGCGCGTGGCACCCAGCGCGTCTTCCAGCTGCGCGCGGCGCGCGTGCATCTCCACTTCGGTGGCTGCGCCCACGCGGATCACGGCGATGGCGCCCGAGAGCCGCGCGATACGCTGGCGCAGCAGTTCGCGCGAGCTGCCGCGTGCGGCACGCGCGAGCGCGCCTCGCAGCCCCGTGAGCGTCTCGGCCAGCGCCTCGTTGCGGCCGCCGCCTTGCAGCAAGGTGGTGTGATCGCTTGTCACGCTCACGTGACGCGCGCGGCCGAACCAGTCGGCCACGAAGGCCTCGGGTGCCCGCCCAAGATCCGGCGCCACCAGCTCGCCGCCCGTGAGCAGCGCCAGGTCATCGAACAGCTCACGGCGCCGCGCGGGCGCCTGCTCTAATTTGATGGCGATCGACGCGGCCTTCGCGCGCAGCCGGTTGACCACCAGCACGGTGAGCGCCTCACCCTCGATCTCCTCGCACAGCACCAGCAGGGGGCGCTGAGCGCGCACCGCGTGTTCGAGCGCAGGCACGATCTGCCCGGCGCGCGAGAGTTTGCCGTCGACCAACATCACCAACGGATGCTCGAGCGAGGCTTCCATGTCGTCGGCGTCGGTGATGAAATAGGGCGAGGCGTAACCGCCTTCGAAGCGCGTGCCCTCGACCACTTCCAATACCGTATCGAGCCCGCGGCCTTCTTCGATCGTCACGATGCCGTGCCTGCCCACGCGCTCGATCGCGTGCGCGAGCAGTTCGCCCAGCGCGCGATCGCCCGCGGCAAGCACTGCCACGCGCTCCAGGTCGCGGTGGTCGTCCACCGGGCGCGCGTGCGCGGCGATGTCGCGCACCGCCACTTCGACCGCGCGCTCGATGCCGCGCTTGACCGCCACCGGATTGTGGCCCGCGGCCACGGCGCGCAAGCCATCGCCCACCATGCGGTGTGCGAGCACGGTCGCCGTGCTGGTGCCGTCGCCGGCGACCTGGCCGGTCTGCAGTGCCACCTCGCGCAGCATCTGCACGCCCAGGTTCTCGAACGCGTCGGGCAGTTCGATCTCGCTCGCGACGGCGATGCCGTCGCGGGTGATGGCAGGTCCGCCATGCATGCGATCGAACACCACGCTGCGGCCACGCGGCCCGAGCGTGATGCGCACCGCGTGCGCCAGCTGGTCCACGCCCCGCCAGAGCGACTCGCGGGCGTGATCATCGAACTCGACGCGCTTGCCCATTCCGATGGCCTCCATGCCGGTGGGCACGCGGGGAGCCCGCGCGCCTCGGTGGAGTTATCGGCCAGAACGGCCCCGCGCCACAGGGGCGTCGGGGCCACCTCTTTACCTTGAAACGCGCCTACAGAGGGTTATCTCCACTCCGCCAGATAGATGTTCGTCTCGCCCTGCACCTTGGCGCCGCGGTTGCTGCAGAAGGCCAGCCACTTGCCGTTCGGGTTGAACATGGGGAAACCGTCAAAACCAGTGTCGCGCGTCACGGCGACCGGCTCGCCCCCGGCCACCGGCACCAGGTAGAGGTCGAAGTTGCGGCTGCGCGGGCTCTCCCAGTTGGAGGCGTAGATGATGCTCTGGTCATCGAGCGTGTAGTACGGCGCGAACGATGCGCCGGGCTTGTCGGTGACCTGGCGCTGGTTCTTGCCGTCGGCGTCGGCGACCCAGAGGTCCATCTTGGTCGGCATCACCAGGTTCTGATCGAGCAGGCGGTGGAACTTGGCCAAGGCCGTGGAATCGGTCGTGCGGTACGTGCGCCAGACGATGTGCTTGCCGTCATGCGAGAAGTACGCGCCGCCATCGTAGCCCGGTGCGTCGGTCAGGCGCTGCAGCCCCGTGCCGTCCATATGCATCTTGTAGAGGTCGATGTCGTTCTCGCGCTTGCTCGTGAAGATCAGCCACTGACCGTCGAGGCTCATGGTGCCTTCGGCGTCGTAGCCCGGGTGATGCGTGAGCTGCTGCAGGTCGCTGCCGTCGGGCTTGCTCGTGAAGATCTCGAAGCTCTCGTACACGGGCCACACGTAACCCTGGCTCATGTCGGGATTCGGCGGACACGCTTCGCCGCCTAAGTGAGTCGACGCCCAGAGCACGCGCTGGTCGTGGTCGTAGAAATAGCCGCACGTCGTGCGGCCCTTGCCCGTGCTGACCATGTCGACCTTGCCGGTCTTCATGTCCATCACATATTCCTGGTCGCACGTGTGGCCATCGCGCTGCGACTGGAAGATGAGCTTGGTGCCGTCGTTGCTCCAGTACGCCTCAGCGTTCTGGCCGCCGAACGTGACCTGGTACAGGTGCGCGAAATGCGACTCGCCGGGACGAATGAGCGAGTCCTGCGCCACAGCCGTGGCGGGCACGGGGCGGAAGCCGGATGCCTTGTCGGCTTTCTTCGCCGGCGCGGCCGCGACGAGCACGGCGGCAAAGCCAGCCAATACGACCATGCTCAGGATGCGTTTCATTTCAGGGTCTCCTTCCCAATGTCGCGACGAGCGTGACTTCCTGCCCGCCCCGACGAACGGTGATCCGCACGTCCTGCCCCGGTTTTCTGGAACGCAGGGCGAACGTGTAGTCATAGATATTGTCCACGCGGATGCCGTCGAAGCGGATGATCGAATCACCGCTCTTGAGCCCCGCCTTGTCGGCCGGACCGCCTTCGCGCACGCCCGAGAGCAGCACGCCGCCCTCGGTCTGCATGTAGTCCGGGATGCTGCCCAGATAGGCCCCGTAACCGCCGCCGCCCGCGATGCGTCCGGGCGAGGCATCGGCCTTGGCTTTGGTGTAGCTCGGCCTTGGCCGCACATCGAGCGACTCGATCAGCGCCTGCGCGTAGTACGACACGCGCACGAGGCCCGCGGCGTGGATCTTGTCCCAGGTGTCGCTCGGCTTGTGATAGTCGGCGTGCGAACCCGTGAAGAGCATCAGCACGGGGATGCCACGCTTGTAGAATGAACTGTGATCGCTCGGGCCGTAACCGTCTTCGCTCGTGTGGATCTCGAACTGCGCCAGCGGCAGGGCGGTATTGGTGGCCTTCACGAGCGCTGGGAACTCCTTGGCGGTGCCCACGCCCATGACCTGCAGCTTGTCGTCGCGCAGGCGGCCCACCATGTCCATGTTGAGCATGGCCTCGACCCGCTCGAGCGGCCGCGGCGGGTCGTCGGTGAAGTGCGAACTGCCCACCAGGCCGATCTCCTCGCCGCTGAAGGCCGTCATCACGATGTCGTGCTGCGGCCGCCAGCCGCGCTTCTCGCGCTGGGCGAATCGCTCGGCGGCGAGCAGCAACGCCGTCACGCCCGACGCGTTGTCGTCCGCGCCCACGTGCGGCGTGTGCTCGTTGGGCGCGAGCGAACTCGAGCCGCCGTAGCCCAGGTGATCGTAGTGCGCGCCCATCACGAGCGTGCGTGCCGTGTCGCGGCCGGCCAGGATGCCGATCACGTTCTTGGTGGTCGCGCGCGTACGCTGCACGTTGAGCGTGAGCGTGACGCTATCGGGAATGGCGAACGAGTGCGGCTCCTGCTTCGCCTCGATCGCCGCCTGCGCCGCAGCCACGTCGGTGTGCGCAGCGGCCAGGATCGCATTCGCTGCCGTCTCGCTCACCTGCGCGGCGAGCAGGCCGCTGCTCATGTAGCCCTCGCCGTCCTTGGCCGGCGCGTGCAGTGGCTCGCCCGCATGATGCTGCGGACCATTCACCGCGATGAGCCCCATCGCGCCATGCTCGCGCGCGTTGATGGCCTTCGTGCGCAGGTCGGCATAAGGCGTGTTCACCGTGCCGTCGAAGCGGCTCGTGGAATCCAGTTCGCCGGGCTCCTGCGTGAGCACCAGCACGATGGCGTCATGCGCGTCGATGCCGGTATAGTCGTCGTACGACAGGCCCGGCGCGGTGATGCCGTAGCCGGCGAAGACGACTCGGCGCGTGAGCGTGCCATTGTTCGAGTAACCCAGCGGCTGCACGTCATCGCCGAGCGCAAAGAGCCGCGCGCCACTCACCACCTCGCAGGGCGCCTCCGCGCGCACACCCGTGGTGACTTCGAACGGCTGGAAATATGTGCCCTTCTCGCCGCCGGGCGCCAGGCCCGCGGCCTGCATGCGCGCGGCGATCCAATCGGCGGCCGAGTCGATTCCAGCGGTCCCGATGCCGCGGCCTTCCCAGCGCGGATCCGCGAGCGTGCGCACGTACTGCTTGGCGCGCAGCGAATCGGCGCGCGACACCTTTGCGCGCGCCGGGTGCACGACATAGCTGTTGTCGATGCCGGGGATCGTGCCGGCGCGCGCGCCGATCGCGCTCACCGCGCAGAGCGCGATCGCCAGCAGCCACCTCGTGCCCGCGTGCCGCGCGTTCATGTCGTCTCCTCCCACAGAAGCCGCATGCCCTTGAGCGTGAGCCCCTCATCCACCAGGTCCACGGTCTCGCACTCGGGCGCCAGCACGTGCGCCAGGCCGCCGGTCGCGATGACCTTGGGCCGGCCCCCCAGCTCGGCGCGCAAGCGCCGCACGATCGCGTCCACGAGGCCGGCATTGCCCCAGAGCACGCCGACACGCAGGCACTCTTCGGTCGTCTTGCCGATGGCGTGCTTGGGACGGCGCAGGTCCACACGCGCTAAGCGCGCGGCGCGGCGGAAGAGGTCCTCCGAGGCCGTGACCATGCCCGGCGCGATCGCGCCGCCCACGTACGCGCCATCCGGCGCGACGCAGTCGAAGTTGGTCGCGGTGCCCAGGTCCACCACGATCGCCGGGGCGCCGTACAGGCGCCGCGCGGCATGCGCATTGGCCAAGCGGTCGGCGCCGACCGATGCGGGGTCCGGCACTCGCACGAGAACGGGCGCGGTCGCGGCCGAGATCGACAGCGGCGCGCGGCCAGTGGTGGCGCGCAGTGCTTCGGTCCACTGGCGCGTCATGGCGGGCACCACGGTGCACATCGCCGCGCCCCAGCCACTCGCGCTCGTCTTGAGCAGTCCTTCGAGCACCAGCTTCAGTTCGTCGGCGGTCGCGCGGTTGGTGGACAGGCGCCAGAGCGTCTCGAGTTCGGGGCCCAGGAAGCGGCCGACCGTGGTCTCGCTGTTGCCGATATCCACCGCGATCAGGGGCTTGGGCGCCGAGGTGCGAGCGACCTTGCGCGCGATGCGCGGCGCCGCCCGGCGGGCGGACGGCGCGGGCTTACGGCGACTCGGTGCCATGTCCGACTCCTTCGTCCGGCGCGGGCGCGTCGTCCACGACCACCGCCTGCGAACGGCGGCGCGCCACGAAGAACGACAGGCCGACGCTCAAGAAGTACAACGCCACCATCGGGATGCCCATCACGAGCTGCGCGCTCACCACATCGCCCGGAGTCACGAGCGCCGTGAGCACGAAGATGATCATCACCGCCACGCGCCATTGCTTGAGCAGGAACATGGGCGTCACGATGCCAATCGCGGTGAGCAGCATGGTCACGAGCGGGAGCTGCGCCAGCAGCCCGCACGCGAGCGCCAGGTTGTAGAAGAAGTCGAGCATGAGGCTGAGCCGCATCTGGCTCACCATGCCCGGCGTGATGAACTGCTCGAGCACGTGGATCACCAGCGGCACCACGTAGAAGTAAGCCGCCGCGCCGCCGGCCAGGAAGAGCACGAACGACACCATGGCGAGCGGCATCACCCAACGACGCTCCTGCTTCATGAGCCCGGGCACCACGAACGCCCAGATACGCCACGACACGTAGGGCAACACGACGATCAGGCCCAGCACGGCGGTGAGCTTGAGGCGCTCGTTGAACGCTTCGAACGGTGACATGACCACAGCCACCTTGACCGTGCGCGCGATCAGGTCCTGCATCACGCGCGGCGACAGCCACCAGCCCGCGAGCATGCCCACCATGATGGCGAGCAGGCTCTGCTGCAGCACGCGGCGCAGTTCTTCGAGATGCTCCAGGAACGGCATCTCGCCGCTCTGGCGCGGATCGACCCAGCGCTTCTCATCATCCGCGCGGAA
>JANYBS010000018.1 GCA_025360715.1 Candidatus Eiseniibacteriota bacterium
CCGCAAGGTCGACTTCAGCGGCTTCGGCGCATTCGTGGCGCTGCGCGCGTATATCGGTTACTGATTCACGTCCCGTCGGTATACGGGCCTGCGAAAAGCAGGCCCGTTTGCCTTTCATCCATCCTGGAGGCTACCCGATGCGCCGCTCGTTTCCATTCTTCATGAGTCTCGCGCTCGTCGCTCTCGTGGCCACCGCCGCGATCGCGGCGCCCGTGAAGCCCAAGCTCGAGCCCAAGCCCGCTTCTCCGGCTTCGGGTCCTGCGAGCATGTCGGCCGCGCCGGCCGAGAAGCCCTCGCTCGCCAAGGCTCGTGAGCTGTACAACGACGCCAAGTTCGAAGACGCGAACAAGATGCTCACTGCGGCGTTGCACGACGGCCTGATCCTGGGCGACGACGTGACCAAGGCGCGCGAACTGCGCGCCCGCGCGCTGGTCAAGCTCGGCCGCCGCGTCGAGGCGAAGGAAGGCTTCAAGACCATCCTGCGCAGCGACGAGATGTACCGCCCGGACGCGAACGCAGTCCCGCCCGACGAGATGGACGTATTCCGTCTGGCGTTCCGCGAGTACCAGAGCGAGCAGGTCGAGGCCGGAAAGCGGCATCCGGCCAGCATCGGCGTCTGGTACGGAACCGGTCAGGCTGTGAACCAGGACCTGGTCGACCTCGCCAGCAGCGCGGGCGTGGAGCCGGCCGATGACTTCAAGGCCAGCGCCGAGTTCGGCTATTCCGTGCGTCTGCCGATCAAGCCGCGCTGGTCGGTCGAGTTCGAGATCTCGCGCCTGCGCGCCGATACGCAGGACAAGCTGCCGGTGGCGCGCAACGCGCATACCACTTACGAAGCCTACGAGACGCCGATCATCATCAGCGTGCTGCGTGACCTGAGCACGAGCCCGCAGTGGCACTTCTCGGCCTTCGGCGGCGCCGGCCTGATCGCCAGCGAAGCCGTGCTGCAGGACGACAAGGCGCTTATCTCGGGCCGCATCATCCCCACGCAGATCATCGGCCGCTCTACGGGCGCCTATGCGCACATCGGCATCGAGGCGGAGTATCGCCTGCAGCCGCGCCTGGCGCTCTCCGGCCGTGTGCTGGCGCGCACCGCCAACGCCGGCAAGCTCAAGTGGCCGCGGGACGACTTCGAGGTCTACGAGAGCTACCCCGTCTCCAAGCTCGGCAGCCGCAACGTCGATTTCTCCGGTATCGCCGCCCACGTCGGCATCCGCGCCTACATCGGTTACTGATGCGAACCCTCGCGCAGAGGAGGATCTCCATGTTCCGCTCTTCGTTCCCCGCGCGCCGGCTCGCCGCCGCGCTCGTACTGCTGGCGCTCGCCAGCCTGCTGGCGGCCTGCAGCCGCAAGTCCAACGTGCTCACGCCGCCCATCACGGGTACGTACACGTGGCGCAATGGCGTGCAGCACATCCTTGCCGACCGCTCCGAAGGCACGCAGCCCACGGGCTGCACCAGCTGCCATCACGCGGGCACAGGTATCCCGGACTGGTCGGACTACGCCACGGTCGCCGCCGAGGACTCGGCCACGTTCCGCTTCAAGATCACGAATGCACCGATGAGCCTGTTCCTCAAGACGGGCGAGGCCCAGACCCTGAGCGATTGGAAGAATGCGGGCGCGCCGTATTGAGCCCGGTCCGTCTTCGGCTTGACCACTCACGCACGGCCCGCCTAGTCTCGCGGGCCGTGCGACTTCTTCCAGCCAACATCCGTTGGGCGGCGTGTCTTCCCGCCCTGATGTGCGCCGCCGTGCTGGTCAACGGCTGCGCCAAAGCGCCGCTCGTGGGCAAGGGCACGCTGCATGTGACCTTGGTCGCTACCGCGGACTGCAACAACTGCGGCAAGGCGAGCGGTTATCCGCTCACGTACCGTGTGCTGCAGGTCACCGACCCGTCCGCCATCAATGGCGCCTCGCTCACGCAGCTCTGGGACAAAGAGGAGAAGATCCTCGGGCCCGCGCTGCTCAAGAAGGCCGAAGCCGTGATCAACCCCGGCCAGACGCGTGAACTTCCGCTCGAGCGCCAGAAGGGCGCGACCGCCATGATCATCGTCGGCAGCTTCTGCAAGACCAAGGCGACGTGTTGGTATTACGTGCAGCAGCTGGACAACAGCGGAACGGTCAAGCTGACGGCCGGCCCGAACTGCTTCAGCGCCTCGAAGTAGTCCCTCCGGAGGGTCCCTTGAGCGATCATCGTGCGGTGGTGTGGAGCGAGGGCCTGCTGCTCTCGCCGCAGCACTTCCAGCAGTGGGATCGCGCGATGCGCCATCTGGTCGCGCAGCGTTTCCGCTCGTCGGTCGCGTTCGACTACGGCCTGACCGTGCTCGAGATCGACCGCGAGGCGCTCAAGAACGGCCGCGTCTCGATCGGCGCGGCCGCGGGCGTACTGCCCGATGGCACGCCGTTCTCGCTCCCGGGCGACGATCCGTTGCCGTCGCAGCGCGCGATCGAAGGCCATTTCGACCCCAAGCAGGACGCCATCACCCTCTACCTTGGCCTGCCGTCCGCGGCCGCGAGCCGCGCGCAGTTGGGCGAACCGCCCGTGGGTGGCGCCGCCGGTCCGCGCTACGCGGCTGATACGGCCGAGCTTCCCGATGACACGACGGCCGCGAACTCGCGCCCGGTCGAGGTGCAGCGCCGGCACTTCCAGATCCTGTTCCCCGACGATGCGGTGGGCGAGCACGACCACCTGCCGATCGCCGAGATCGTCCGCACGTCCGAAGGCGCGTATGCGCTGCGCGAGTCGTTCGTCCCGCCCAGCCTCACGATCGGCGCGAGCGAGGCGCTCATGCGCCAGCTGCGCACCGAGCTCGAGATGCTCATCGGCAAGAGTTCCAGTTTGGGCGACATGCGCCGCCAGCGCGGTGGCGCGGCCGACTTCGCGGCCAGCGACGCAGCGAACTTCTGGATGCTGCACAGCGTGAACGCGTTCATCCCGGCGCTCTCGCACGCGATCGCGCACCGCCGCGCGCACCCCGAAGAGGCCTATCTCACGCTCGTCTCGCTCGCCGGTGAACTGTGCACGCTCTCGAGTGACCAGCATCCGCGCGACCTGCCGCCGTACGACCACCGCGCGCTTGCCAAGACGTTCATGGGGCTGCATGCGGCGCTGTCGATGCTGCTCGAGACCGTGGTGCCCAACAAGGCGATCCGCATCGACCTCGAGAACAAGGGCGGCGGCATGTACGTGGGCCGCATCACCGATCCGCGCATGGTCGAGGCCGGCGCCGGGCTCTACTTAGGGATTCGCGCCGAGATGGAAGAGCAGCGCTTGGCGGCCGAGCTGCCGGGCAAGATCAAGATCGCGTCGCTCGATAAGATCGACTTCCTGATCGCGAACGCACTGCGCGGCGTGCCGCTGCTCTACCAGCGCGTGTCGCCGGCGTCGCTGCCGGTCAAGGGCAGCTATCTGTACTTCCAGCTCGATCCGAACGGTGACGCATGGGACACCGTGCGCGCCGCGAAGAACGTCGCGATCTACGTCCCGCCCGACATCCCCGGTGTGTCGCTGGAGATGCTGGGGCTGCGCGAGTAACGCGTGTTCGGCCCCAAGGGACCTCGCAGCAAGCGCCCCGGCGCCCCCGGCCGCGGCAGTGCCACGCCCGCGCCGCGAGGCGGCGGCGGTGTGACCGAGACCATCATCAGCGGTGCGCCTGTCGCGAGGCGTCCGGTCCCCGTCGCCGACGGTGCCACCGATGGCCGCCGCCGCACGCAGGCCCGCGCGGCCACGCGCCTGGTGGACCTGGCCTCGGATTGGCTGGCGACCGCACTCGCACTGGGGCACGTGGCCGAGCTGCCCGATGCCGCGGCGCTGCGCGCGCGAGCGCTCGAGCTCAAGAGCCGTTTCGAGCGCGATGCCGGCGAGAAGGGCTTCACCGCCGCCGACACCGACGACGCGGTGTTCGCGATGGTCGCCTTCCTGGACGAGACCATCCTCAACAATCGCGGCGCGGCGCGCGAGGCGTGGATCGCCCGGCCGCTGCAGCTGGAACTCTACGGCCGCCAGCTGGCGGGCGAGGAGTTCTATGAGCGCCTGGATGCGCTGCGCAAGAACCGCGAGACGCGCATCGAGGCGCTCGAGGTGTATGCGTGCTGCTTATCATTCGGCTTCGCCGGCCGCTACCGGCTGGGCGCGCCCGAGAAGCTGACGGCCTTGATCGGCGACACCCTTCGCGACGTCGAAGCCGTGCGCGGCGCGAACCACATGCCGCTCGCGCCGAACTCGGCGCGCCGCAACGAACAGGTGGCCCAGGAGGTGCGCGGGCTGCCGTGGTGGCTCGCGCCGGCGGTGTTCGTGCCGGCGGTGGCGCTGGCGTTCGTGATCATCTGGCTGCTCGCGCGCATGGGCGCGGGGCACGCGGCATCGCACATCGCGAACCTGGGGCACTGACGTGAGTATATTGTTCATCGTGTTGATCGTGCTGGTGATCGGACTGATCGTGGCGATCGTGTTGCTCATGCGCCAGCTCAAGCAGGCCGCAGCCGCCGAGGCCATCGAGTCCACGCTCGCCACGCAGGCCGACGCCGACATCGAGCGCTCCACGCCGGGCGAGCTGGCCGAGATGCAGTCACTCAAGGAAGAGCTCCTTGCGGCGATCGAGACACTCAAGACGTCGGGCAAGAAGGGCGGCGAGGACGCGCTCGCGCGGCTGCCCTGGTACATGGTCATCGGCCCTGCGGGCGCGGGCAAGAGTGAGCTGATCCGCCGCTCGGGCCTGCAGTTCCCGTTGCATGATTCGGCCAACAACCCGCGCGCCGTGCGTGGCGTGGGCGGCACGCGCTCGTTCAGTTGGTGGCTCGCGCACGAGGCCGTGTTGCTCGACATGGCGGGCCGCACGCTGGCGACCGCGGCGTTCGATGACAGCGGCGACTGGCTCGCGTTCCTGAACATGCTGCGCAAGCAGCGCCCCGACCGGCCCATCCAAGGTGTGGTCGTGGTGGTCGCGATCGACCAGATCGCCGACCAGCCCGAAGCGCGCATCGACTCGATCGCCCGCGGCGCCCGCGAGCGTATCGAGGAGCTGGTCAAGAACCTGGGCGTGGTCTTCCCGGTGTACGTGGTGTTCAACCGCTGCGACCGCGTGACCGGCTTCGGCGAGTTCTTTGAAGACCTCTCGGCGGAAGAGCGCCGCGAGCCGTGGGGCGCCACGCTGAGCCTGGAGCGCGCGCGCAGCTTTGCGTCGGAGACGCTCTTTGACGAAGAATACGCCGTGCTGCTCGCGTCGCTCAGCGAGCGCCGCGTCAGCCGCATGGCCGCCATGCCCGAGGCCGTCACGCGGGCGCGATCGTTCGTGTTCCCGCTGCAGTTCGACCGCGTGCGCGGCAACCTGCGCCGTTTCGTGCGCACGCTGTTCGAGCACGAGGCCGGCGCCGACGCGCCGCCGCTGCGCGGCTTCTACTTCACCGCGGCCGCCCAGGACGGCGAGCCCACCGATCGCGTGATGCAGCCCGCAGTGCGCGCGCTGGGGCTCACGGTGCGCCCGCCCGAGGGCTTCGAGCCGCCGCGCGGAGGCGCCTCGTTCGTACGCGATCTGTTCACCGAGGTCGTGTTCCCTGATGCGTCACTGGCCACGTCGTCGTCGGGCGCGCAGGGGCAGCTCAAGAAACGCGACCGCGTGCTCATCGGCGGCTTCGGCATCGCCTTCGCCGCGCTGACCCTGCTGTTCGCGGGGCTCTCGTGCTACAACGGCGCCTTGGTCACCCGCACCCGCCGGGCATCGGAAGAAGTCGCCACGCGTGTGCGCGCCGAGGCGCCCATCGTGGAGAACCTGCGCGCACTCGAGAAGTTGCGCGTGGAAACGCATACCTTGGACAGCCTCAAGGCCAACGGCGCGCCGATTGTGCGCAAGCTCGGCGGCTGGTCGGGCGACGCGCTGCGCGAGCCCGCCGTGCGGCTCTGGATGGACCGCTCCGTCACGAGTGTGGTGGGCCTGGCAGCGCGGCAGATGGAAGTCGACTTGCGCCAGATGACGGATTCCAACACCGGCACTTTTTTGCAGTACTACTTACTTTTCCGCTCGTGGCGGCTGTTGGGCGAGCCCACGCAGATCACGCCCGATGACGCCGACATCCTGGCTGCCGAGGTGACGTCCGCGCTGCAGAGCCGCCTGTCGACGGGCTCGGCCTCGGCCGAGGACCGCCGCCAGTATCCGGAGCTCGTGCGCCGGCAGATGCGCTTCCTGTGCGAGCACCCCGAAGCGCTCACGCCGTTCGTGGCGCAGTACCGAAGCACCACGGATCCCGACCTGCTGGCGCGCGCCAGCAAGCGCGTGCATGACTCGTGGGACTCGCCGCAGTTCTACCGCCAGCTCATCGCCGACGCGTCGCACGACGCGCCGCCGGTCACCTTCGAGTCGTTGGTGGGCAAGAGCGCTTTGGGTGGAAACATGAGCGGCAGCGTGAGTGTGCCGGGGCCCTTCACGAAGGACGGCTACGCGAAGGCCGTGAAGCCGCGCATCGAGGGCTACCGTAAGCTGGTCAAGCGCGACCTCGTGTTGCAGGACGTGTTCGCGCAGAACCCGCCCGACCTAGCCGGCGACCTGATGAAGCTCTATGTGCAGGACTACTCGGCCAAGTGGGCCGCGTTCATGGACGGCGTGCAGCTGCGCGCGCCGAACGACATGGGCTCGGCCGCCGAGATGCTTGCGAACATCGCCAAGGGCGACTCGCCGATGTTCAAGGTCCTGCGTGCCGTGCGCGACCAGACGCAGTTCAACGCCGCCTCCGACGCCCCGTTGAGCAAAGTCCAAAAGGACTTTGCGATGTTGAAAGACTTCTTCGAGACCGCCGGCGGCGGTGGCGACAAGGCGATGGGCTTCATGCAGCGCCTGATCCCCGGCAAGAAGGACGTCGACGCGCTCGACAAGACCCAGTCGGCATCGGCCAAGTACCAGTTCTACCTGCAGCAGGCGCAAGCCGCGATCAACAAGGCGGCGCAGCCCGGCGCGCCCGCGTCGAACATCCGTGACCTCATGTCGAGCGGCGACGACACCACGAACCCGCTGCGCGCGCTGGCCGCGTTCGCAGGCAGTTTCGCCACCGACTACAGCGGCGCAGCTGGTGCGGCGTCCACTTCGCGGCTGCTGGGCTCGCCGATCGGCGGCGCCAAGGCAGCGGTCGTGAGCAAGGGGCTCAACCCCGCGCTGGCCGCGGCGTGGAAAGCCCAAGTCTACGATCCGTTCATGCGCACGCTGGGCGGCCGCTATCCGTTCGCGGCCAGCCGCGAGGACGCGAGCCTGAACGACTTCGCCGCATGCTTCAGCACGAAGGGCTACTTCTGGGCATTTTATACGCAGAACCTGGCGCCCTATCTGAATGAAGACGGCTCGCCCAAGGGCCCCGACGCGCCGGTCTCGGCTGGCATGGTGGAGTTCCTCAAGAAGGCCTACCTGATCCGCCAGATGTTCTTCGCGGCGGGCGATACCCCCAAGCTGGACTTCACCGTGAGCGCGACGCCGCCGCGCATCGACGGTCAGTCGCTCAACGTGCCGTGGGTGGCGATCGACTGCGGCGGCTCGCGCGTGACCTACAACATGGGCCCCATGAGCGAGAGCCCGCTGGCGTGGCCAGGCGCTGATCCCACGGCGGGTGCGGGCGTGCGCGCGAACGCCTCGGCTCCGGTCGACCCCAAGCACAAGCCGAAGAAGGGCCAGGCGCCGGACGTGATCAACGTCGAGGCGCGCTCGGGCGAGGGGATCTGGGGGCTGTTCCGGCTCCTGGATGCCGCCCAGTCCGTGACCGATGACGGTCCCGGTTCCACGGCCACGTGGTCGCTGGCGGCTGGAAGTTCGCATCTTGGCGTGACATGGGAACTCAAGGGACCGTCGGCGAAAACGCCTTTTTCGCGCGGGTTCATGCGTCTCAGCCCGCCGCCGGTGCCTTAGGAGCAGCGAGGCCTCCGGCCTCGCCTCGCTTCCCGGGGTGCCCTCTCGGGCGAGGCCAGCGGCCTCGCAACTCTAACGTTGTCCTAGGTTTCCGCGATACGGTACGCTGGCTCGGCTGATTCTGCAGGGACTGCATGGATGCGTCCCCGCGCTCGAATGTCCACACAGGGAGTACGCACGTGAGCGCTATCGACGTCGAACGCCTGCTTCACCCGGTCTCGGACGATTCGCCTTGCGGCGTTGACCTCGAGTACGACGCCGCATTCCTCGCGATGCAGCGCGAGGCGGCCGGCAAGCCTGAGCAGGTCATGGGCGGTCAGGTCGTGCCGGGCGAAGAACCCGAATGGCGCTCCGTTGCCGAGTCCGCCGAGGAACTGCTGGGGCGATCCAAAGACATCCGCATCGCCGTGCTGCTCTCGCGCGCGCTGCTCAACACCAAGGGCATGGCCGGTTTCGCCGATGGCTTGGCGCTGGTCCAGGGTCTGATCACGCGCTACTGGGAGCCGGTGCACCCGCGACTTGATCCCGACGACGACAATGACCCGATCATGCGCGTGAACGCCATCGCCGCGCTGAGCGACCGCGAACTCACCGTGAACGCGATCCGGGCGATGCCGCTCGCAAGCTCGCGCCGGCTCGGCCGCTACAACCTGCGCGAGGTCGAGATCGCGAACGGCACACTGCCGCGCCCCGAAGGCGCCGAGGGCCTGGACCAAGGCACGATCGACGCGGCGTTCCTCGATATGGACGGCGAGGAGCTCACGACGCTCTCCGAAGCCGTCACCGCCGCGGTCGCGAACCTCGTCGGTCTGGAGAGCGCGCTCGATGGCGCCGTGGGCTCTGCCGCGGGCGCCGACCTGACGTTGCTCAAGAGCACCTTGCGTTCGATCCGTCATCAGCTCGACCAGCAGCTCCAGCGCCGCGGCCTCGGTGGCGAGGCTGGTGCGTCCGCCGACGCCGGCGGTGAATCCTATGCCTCGGGAGGAGGAGCGCCGGCCATGAGTGGTTCGATCCAAGGCCGTGAAGACATCATCCGTACCCTCGATCGCATCTGCGGCTGGTACGAGACCAATGAACCGGCGAGCCCCGTGCCGCTGCTGCTGCAGCGCGCGAAACGGCTCGTCGCGAAGGACTTCCTCGAGCTCGTGCGAGACCTCTCGCCCAGCGGCTTGAGCGAGCTGCAGAATATCGCGGGTATCGAGAACGAGTGAGTCAGTAGCAGCGGATGTAAGGCGGAATCGGTCGTCCCCGGATCTCCCGAAGTCGCCGAATCCTTGGATCCCATCCCCGACGGTGCGGTGACGCCCGGCGGAGAGGAGGTGCCTCTTGGCCAAGCAGAGCAGCCAGAAGTTCATCGCCCGCAATCGTGCACCGCGGGTCCAGATCGAGTACGACGTCGAACTGTACGGCTCCGAGAAGAAGATCCAGTTGCCCTTCGTCATGGGCGTGCTCGCGGACCTCTCGGGCAAGTCGGCCGACGAGCTGCCCGCGGTCGCCGACCGCAAGGCGCTCACGATCGACGTGGACAATTTCGACGAGCGCCTGAAGTCGATGAAACCGAAGGTGCAGTTCACGGTGCCAAACGCCCTGTCGGGTGAAGGCAACATGGCCGTGGACATCACGTTCGAGAGCATGGACGACTTCTCGCCGGCAGCAGTCGCCCGTAAGGTCGACGCGCTCAACAAGCTGCTCGAGGCGCGCACGCAGCTTGCGAACCTCAAGACGTACATGGACGGCAAGACGGGCGCCGAGAAGCTGATCGCGAAGGTGCTGCAGGATCCCACGCTGCTTCAGGCGCTCGCTTCGGCTCCCAAGCCGAGCGACGGGACGGAGGGCTGATCGATGGCTGAAGAGAGATCACAAGAGTCCCAGCAGGGTGGAACCGTCGAGCTGAGCGAGTTCTCCTCGTTGCTCAAGAAGGAGTTCAAGCCCAAGTCGGACCGCGCGCAGGATGCGGTCGAGACCGCCGTCAAGACGCTCGCCGAACAGGCGCTCGCCGCGACGGGCATCATCTCGGATGACGCGCTCAATACGATCGACGCCATCATCGCGGCGATCGACAAGAAGCTCTCGGAGCAGGTGAACCTGATCCTGCACCACGAGGATTTCCAGCAGTTGGAAGGCGCGTGGCGCGGTCTGCATCATCTGGTGAACAACACCGAGACCGACGAGCAGCTCAAGATCCGCGTGCTGAATATCTCCAAGAAGGAGTTGGGCAAGAACCTCAAGAAGTTCAAGGGCACCGCGTGGGACCAGAGCCCGGTGTTCAAGAAGTTCTACGAGGAGGAGTACGGTCAGTTCGGCGGCGAGCCCTACGGCGCGATCATCGGCGACTACTACTTCGACCACAGCCCGCCCGACACCGAACTGCTCACCGAGATGGCGCAGGTGGCGGCAGCCTCGCACGCTCCGTTCATCACCGCGGCGGCGCCGACGCTGCTGCAGATGGATTCGTTCCAGGAGCTGGCGAATCCGCGCGACCTCACCAAGATCTTCACCACGCCGGAGTACGCCACGTGGCGCTCGCTGCGCGAGTCCGACGATGCGCGCTACATCGGCCTGTGCATGCCGCGCTTCCTGTCGCGCCTGCCGTACGGTGCGAAGACGAGCCCCGTCGAGGAGTTCGACTTCGAAGAGGACACCGAAGGCTCGAAGCACAACAAGTACACCTGGGCGAACTCGGCCTACGCGATGGCGGTCAACATCAACCGCTCATTCAAGAACTACGGCTGGTGCTCGCAGATCCGCGGCATCGAGTCCGGCGGTGCGGTCGAGGGTCTGCCCACGCACACGTTCCCGACCGATGACGGCGGCGTCGACATGAAGTGCCCGACCGAGATCGCGATCAGCGACCGCCGCGAGGCGGAGCTCGCCAGGAACGGCTTCATGCCGCTCGTGCATCGCAAGAACTCGGACCTGGCCGCCTTCATCGGCGCGCAGTCACTGCAGAAGCCGGCGGAGTACGAGGATCCCGATGCGTCGGCCAACGCGGCGCTGGCGGCGCGGCTTCCGTACCTGTTCGCGAGCTGCCGCTTTGCGCACTACCTCAAGTGCATCGTCCGCGACAAGATCGGCTCCTTCAAAGAACGCACCGATATGGAGACGTGGCTCAATAACTGGGTCGGGCAGTACGTGCTGAGCAACCCGGCCACGGCCACCGATGCCGACAAGGCGCGCAAGCCGCTCGCCGGCGCCGAGGTGGTCGTCGAGGAGATCGAGGGCAATCCGGGCTACTACTCCTCGAAGTTCTTCCTGCGTCCGCACTACCAGCTCGAAGGCCTGACCGTGTCGCTGCGGTTGGTCTCCAAGCTGCCGTCCGGCAAGAAGTAGGCATCTCTCGCGGGGCCCGCCTCGTGCGGGCCCTGCAGATACTCCAAGCGCAATGCCGCCCGGCTGAGCCGGGCTCACGGCACCGGCCGGCACACGCCGGACCATTCTCAAGGAGGCAGTGGTGATCCTCATCAAGTTCGCGACCGAGATCAAAGGCAGCTCTGCGGTCGAAGGTCATGCCGGTTGGATCAACGTCGATTCGGTCAGCTTCAGCGTCGGCCGTCAGGTCATGCTGCAGGCCGGCGGCAAGAGCAAACGCGAAGTGTCGTCGCCCGCGGTGAGCCAGGTCGGCTTCTCGCGCATCAGCGATCAGGCCTCGCCGGAGCTCTTCTTCCAGGCGTGTGGCGGTGTGAGCTTGGGCACGTGCACGGTGCACCTGCTGCAGGTGGTCGAGAACAAGCCCCAGGTCTTCGTCACGATCCTGCTCGAAGAGGCGCTGATCTCGAACTACTCCACCACCTCGAACGGCGACACGCCGCACGAGACCTTCGCGGTCAGTTTCACGAAGATCTCGTTCCAGTACGACACGTTCGACGGCAAGAAGGTCGTCACGGGCACCCCCAAGAAGTGGGACCTGGCGAAGAACGTCACGTACTGATTCCTCGCACGTTCACCGCGTCCGCGTGCGCTGGGACTGGCCTTGCCAGATCCTCGCGCACGCGTGTCGCTTCAAGTCGCTGTATCCGTGACACCCGCGGCCGGAGCGCCGGCCGGAAGGGGCGCATCCACCGATGACCGCACCTGCCCTCGACCTAAAAGGCCGCACGCTCGCCGAGACACTGCAGGCGCTGCAGGATCGCATCCGCAAGGAACCCGGCGACGCCAAGCTGCGCACGTTTCTCTTCCAACTGCTCGCCGTGATGGGCTCGTGGGACCGTGCGCTCGCGCAGTTGACGCTGGCGGGCGAACTCGACCCCGCGGCGATCCCGATGACGCAGATGTATGGCGATGGGATCAAGTGCGAGGCGCTGCGCGCCGAGGTCTTCGCGGGCAAGCGTACGCCGGTCGTCTTCGGCGATCCCGAGCCGTGGATCGCGCTCATGATCGAGGCGCTCAAGCTCTCGGCCGCGGGCGAGCATGTCCGCGCGGCGGATCTGCGCGCGCAGGCGCTCGAGCAGGCGCCCGCCACGAGCGGAAGCGTGGTGACCGTGAACGACAGCGCCGAGGGTGACGAACCGCCGGCCGGCACGCCGTTCCAATGGCTCGCCGACGCGGACTCGCGTCTGGGCCCGATCCTCGAGGCGGTCGTGAACGGCCGCTACATGTGGGTGCCGCTCTCGCGAGTGCACCGGATCGACATCGATGCGCCCGAGGATCTTCGCGATATGGTCTGGACGCCCGTACATATCGAATGGGCCAATGGCGGCGAGGTGATCGGCATGATCCCCACGCGCTACGCCGGCACCGAGGCAGTGGAAGAAGACGCGATCCGCCTGGCGCGCCGCACCGAATGGAGCGAAGTCGACCAGGGAACGTACCACGGTCTGGGCCAGCGCATGTTCGCCACCGACGAAGGCGAGTATCCGATCCTGGAGCTGCGCCGCGTGAATCTGGAGACTGCCGCCTCCGGCGGCGAGTGAGCCCGCCCGAGCCATGGCCGACCTCTCCTCGCAGGACCGCCTGCAGCCCGCGTTGCTTGACCGTCTCACCGACGATGAGCCCGAGGCCAAGCTCGAGTCGCGCGACAAGCGCGTGATCTCGAACCGGCGCCTGCGCGAGGTCCTCTTGCGTGATCTCGCGTGGCTGCTCAACACCACGCCGCTCAGCCAGACCGAGGACCTGAGCGAGTTTCCGCAGGCTCGCCTAAGCGTGATCGACTATGGCATCCGCGACATGGCCGGTGTCACGCTCTCTGGCGTGGACCCGAACGAACTCGAGCGCCGCATCAAGCAGGCGATCTGGGACTTCGAGCCGCGCGTGGTGCGCAAGAGCCTGCGCGTGCGTGCGACGATGGCCTACGACGCCGAGCACCGGAACTCGCTCGCGTTCGAGATCGAGGGCGAGCTGTGGGGCCAGCCGGTGCCCACGCGGCTGTACCTGAAATCCGAGATCGACCTGGAGGACGGCAGCATCGTCGTCCTGGACAGCACGGAGGGTGGCACCGCCTGACGGCGGGCGCACGCGTATGGATAAACGCCTGCTCGATCGCTACAACCGCGAACTGCAGCACCTGCGTGAAGTCGGCGCGGAGTTCGCCAAGGAATATCCCAAGATCGCCTCGCGCCTTGGCATGGAAGGCATCGAGTGCGCCGATCCTTACGTGGAGCGGCTGCTCGAGAGCTTCGCGTTTCTCGCCGCGCGCGTGCAGCTCAAGATCGACGCCGAGTTCCCGCGCTTCACGCAGCACCTGATCGAGACCGTGCACCCAGGCTACGCCGCGCCCGTGCCATCGATGGCGATCGTGCGTTTCGAGCCCGACACCGCGCAGGGCATCCCGCCCGAAGGCGCGAAGATCCCGCGCGGCAGCACCATGCGCAGCACGCTGGGCAAGGGCGAGCAGACCGCGTGCGAGTACCGCACCGCGCAGGACGTGACGCTGTGGCCGGTGCAGGTGACCGATGCCAAGTACCTGCGATTCTCCGGCTCTGTCGCAGGCTTGGACCTGCCGCCGCTGCCCGAGGTGCGTTCGGGCCAAGTGCGCGCCGGCATCCAACTGCGCCTCAAGACCGTGGGCGGCGTGCGCTTCGATGAACTGCGGCTGGATTCGCTCGCGTTCCATCTCATGGGCGGCGAGGACCTGCCGGGCCGTCTGCACGAGCAGATCGCGGCGCACACGGTCACGGTCGTGGTCCGCCCCACGCGCTCGCCCGCGCCGTGGCATCACGTGCTAGGCAAGCGCGCGATCCGGCCCATGGGATTCGAGGACTCCGAAGCACTGCTGCCGGTGAGCTCGCGGCAGTTCAGCGGCTACCGTTTGCTACAAGAGTATTTTGCGTTCCCGCAGCGCTATCTGTTCTTTGAACTGTCGGGACTCGCGGCGGCTGCTTCGCAAGGTCGCGAGAGCGAACTCGACGTGCTGTTCTTGCTCGATCGTGTGGATCCCATCCTGGACGGCAACATCGAGGCGAGCCAGTTCGCGCTCTTCTGCACGCCGGCGGTGAACCTGTTCCCGCACCGCTGCGACCGCATCCACCTGAACACGCGCGAGTACGAGCACATGGTGGTTCCGGACCGCACGCGGCCCATGGACTTCGAGGTCTACGATGTACTCGAGGTGGCCGGCTACGCCGAAGGCGGCGTGCGCGCGCGCACGTTCCGGCCGTTCTACGCCACGCGCGACCTGGCCGGCGCCGACGATGCCGGCGCCTACTTCAGCATCCGCCGCGCGCCGCGGCTCATGAGCGAGCGCCAGCAGTCGCAGGGCCCGCGCGCCGGCTATCTGGGCGGCGAGGTGAATCTAGCGGTCGTCGATACCAACGACGCGCCGTTCCGTCCTGACTTGGATCAGCTTGCGGTCGAAGCGCTGTGCACGAACCGCGACCTGCCGCTGCTCCTGCCCGTGGGGCAGGGGACCACCGACTTCAGCCTCATCTCCGGCGCGCCGGTCAAGTCGGTGCGCGTGATCGCCGGGCCCACGCGGCCGCGCGGTCCGATCGCCGAGGGCGAAGCGGCGTGGCGCTTGATCGGCCATCTGTCGCTCAACTATCTGTCGCTGCTCGACCAGGACGCGCGCGAAGGCGCCGTGGCGCTGCGCGAGATGCTCGCGCTCTACGGCGACTTGAGCGAGCCGGCGGTGCGCAAGCAGGTCGAGGGCGTGCGCTCGATCGCCCACAAGCCGCTGCTGCGCCGCGTCACGCAGGGCGCGGCGACCAGTTGGGTGCGCGGCCTCGAGGTGGCCATCACGCTCGACGAGAGCGCGTTCCAGGTGACCGGTGCCTATCTGCTCGCTTCGGTGCTTGAGCGCTTCTTTGCGCGCTACGTGTCGATCAACTCGTTCACCGAGACCGTATTGCGCACGATCGACCGCGGCGAAGTCGCGCGCTGGCCGGCGCACATCGGCGGGCGGACGCTGCTGTGAGCCAAGCGCCCCCGCGCACACGCGAGGCCCTGCTCGAGTCGCTGGCCGCGGAGCCGTGGCGCTTCCACATGTACGCGGCCATGCGTCATCTCGAGGCGTATCGCCCCGACAAGCCGCGTCTGGGCCGCTCGCAGCGCTACAAAGACGACACCGTGCGCCTGGGTCAGGAGCCCAGCATGGCGTTCGCGCCGTCCACGCTGGCGAGCTTCACGCGCGCGGAGCGCAACGACGACGAGCCCGGCCGCGACCATCTTGCCAACTTCTTCTTCGGCGTCTTTGGCGCGAACGGGCCACTGCCGCTGCATCTCACGGAATACGCGCGGCAGCGTGAGCAGAACTTCCACGATTCCACATTCCGCGCTTTCGCCGACATCTTCCATCACCGCATGACGCAACTGTTCTACCGCGCGTGGGCCGATGCGCAGCCGACCGCGCAGGCCGACCGCCCGAACGACGACCGGTTCGCGCTCTACACCGGCGCGGTCATGGGGCTGGCGCTCGACGGCCTGCGCGGCCGCGATGCGCTGCCTGATACGGCACGCTTTCACTGGGCGGGGCTCTTCGCCATGCCCACGCGCCCGGCCGAGGGCCTGGAGCGCGTGCTGTCGGGGCACTTGCAGATGCCCGTGCGCATCGAGACGTGCGTGGGGCACTGGATCGAGTTGCCCGAGCCCATGCAGAGCCGGCTCGGGCGCATGGACTGCCGGATCGGCACTGCCACGCTGGGCGAGCGCGTTTACGATGTGGCGGGCAAGTTCCGGATCGTATTCGGGCCTGTGGGGCGGCGCGACTTCGAGCGCCTGCTGCCCGGCAGCAAGACGCTCGGCCGCATCGTGGCGATCGTGCGCTCGTGGGTGGGCGACACGATGTGGTGGGACGTCCAGGCCGTGATCCGCCGCGAAGAGGTGCCGCAGACGCGCCTGGATGCGCGCAGCGGACTCGGGCACACGAGCTGGGTCTGGTGTGGCGAAGCGACGCGTGATGCAACGGAGTACCGGCTCGACCCCGTTCGGTTGGCGGGCTAGAAGCTTCTCTGCCGGGCCATTCATCCTTAAGGAGATCGACCGATGTCCGAGATCAGCCGCGGTGCGTTATTCGGCAAGCTCAACGCGCTGGCATACCGCGCGATCGAGAGCGCGACGGTGTTCTGCAAGATGCGCGGCAATCCGTACGTGGAGATCGTGCACTGGGTGCACCAGATCCTCCAGCTGCCGGATTCCGACCTGCACCGCATCCTCAAGCAGTCGAACGTGAATCCGTCGCAGCTCTCGAAAGACCTGATCGAGGCGCTCGATAAGCTGCCGCGCGGGTCGTCTTCGATCTCGGACCTGTCGGGACATGTGGAAGAAGCGGTCGAGCGCGCGTGGGTGTACGGGTCACTGCTCTTTGGCGAGTCACAGGTCCGCACCGGCCATCTGGTGGTGGGCATCCTCAAGACGCGCGGCCTGCGCAATGGCCTGCTCGGCATCAGCCAGGAGTTCGCGCGCATCCCGACCGACGCGCTGACCGACCGGTTCAGCGAGTTCGTCGCGGGCTCGCCCGAAGAATCCATGCGCGCGAGCGACGGTTCGTCGGCCGGCGGCGGCGCGGTGCCCGGCGAGGCGAGCGGCGCCATGGCGCCGGCGCAGATGGGCAAACAGGAAGCGCTCAAGCAGTTCACGGTCGACCTCACCGCGCAGGCGCGCGAGGGCAAGGTCGATCCCATCGTGGGCCGCGACGAGGAGATCCGCCAGGTGGTGGACATCCTCATGCGCCGCCGCCAGAACAACCCGATCCTCACCGGCGAGGCCGGCGTGGGTAAGACCGCGGTGGTCGAAGGCTTCGCGCTGCGCATCGCTGCAGGCGATGTGCCGCCGGCGCTCAAGGACGTCACGCTTCGCGTGCTCGATGTGGGCCTGCTGCAGGCCGGCGCGAGCATGAAGGGCGAGTTCGAGAACCGCCTCAAGCAGGTCATCGAAGAGGTGCAGAGTTCCGAGAAGCCCATCGTGCTCTTCATCGATGAGACGCACACGCTGGTCGGCGCCGGTGGCGCCGCCGGCACCGGCGACGCTGCGAACCTGCTCAAGCCGGCACTCGCGCGCGGCAAGCTGCGCACGATCGGCGCCACCACGTGGGCCGAGTACAAGAAGCATATTGAAAAAGACCCGGCGCTCACGCGGCGCTTCCAGACCGTCAAGGTGGAAGAGCCTTCAGAAGAAAAGGCCATCCTCATGATGCGCGGCTCGGCGAGCACGCTTGAGAAGCATCACCGCGTGCAGCTGCTCGATGAAGCGATCGAAGCGGCCGTGCGCTTGAGCCATCGTTATATACCGGGCCGCCAGCTGCCGGACAAGAGCGTGAGCCTGCTCGACACCGCGTGCGCGCGCGTGGCGATCAGTCAGCACTCCGTGCCGCCCGAAGTCGACGACTCGCGGCGCCGCATCGAGGCGCTCGATACCGAGCTGGCGATCATCGACCGCGAGAAGAAGAGCGGCTACGACGTGGGCAAGCGTGCCGAAGACGCGACCGAGAAGAAGACGTCGGAACAAGCGCGTCTCGAACTCCTGGAGTCGAGGTGGGGCAAGGAAAAGGCCCTCGTCGACGAGATCCTGGAGATGCGCGCCAAGCTGCGTGGCGTGACCGGGAGCATCGAGGGCAGCACCACGGCATCGGGCCGTGCCGCCGATGCGATGGCCGCGACCACGCCGGTGGAAGGCGCGCCGCCCGTGGCGCTCACCGACGCCGAGCGCGAGGCCGCGCTCGAGCTGCTGGCCAAGCGCGATGCTGAACTGAAAGAACTGCAGGGCGAGACGCCGCTCATCCTGCCCAGTGTCGATGAGCAGGCGGTGGCGACGGTCGTGGGCGATTGGACCGGCATCCCGGTCGGCCGCATGGTCAAGAACGAGGTCGAGTCCGTGTTGCGGCTCGCCGACACGCTCAACCAGCGCATCATCGGCCAGGGCCACGCCATGGACATGATCGCCAAGCGCATCCAGACCTCGCGCGCGAAGCTGGATAATCCCAACAAGCCGATCGGCGTGTTCATGCTCGCGGGTACATCGGGCGTCGGCAAGACCGAGACCGCGCTGGCGCTGGCCGAAGCGCTCTACGGCGGCGAGCAGAACATCATCACGATCAACATGAGCGAGTTCCAGGAAGCGCACACCGTGAGCACGCTCAAGGGCGCGCCTCCCGGGTACGTGGGCTACGGCGAGGGCGGCATTCTTACGGAAGCCGTGCGCCGGCGGCCCTACAGTGTGGTGCTGCTCGACGAGGTCGAGAAGGCACACACCGACGTGCACGAGATGTTCTTCCAGGTGTTCGACAAGGGCTGGATGGAGGACGGCGAGGGCCGGTTCATCGACTTCAAGAACACGCTCATCTTGCTCACGACCAACGCGGGCTCCGACCTGCTCATGAGCATGTGCAAGGACCCGGAGCTGTTGCCGGATCCCGAAGCCATCGCCAAGGCGCTGCGTGAGCCCATGCTCAAGGTCTTCCCCGCGGCACTGCTCGGCCGTATCGTCACCATCCCGTATTATCCGCTGACCGACGAGATGGTGGGCAAGATCGTGCGCCTGCAGCTGGGCCGGATCACCAAGCGCGTGCAGCTGAATCACAAGCTGCCGTTCACCTACACCGACGAGGTGGTCAAGCTCGTCGTGAGCCGGTGCAGCGAACTCGAGAGCGGCGGCCGTATGATCGACGCCATCCTCACGAACACGGTGCTGCCAGCGATCTCCAAAGAGTTCCTGACGCGCCTGATGGACGGGCGCGCCATCAGCAAGGTGCATGTGAAGGTCGAAGGCGGCGAGTTCGCCTATGATTTCGGGTGAGCTCTTCGGGTGAGCTCTTCGGGTGAGCCCTTCGAGTAAAGCAACATCAGTTCCCCATACTCACCGCGCCGGCGTGGAGCCGGTGCACACAACCTCAGGGAGATATGCATGCGTAAGACCATCCTGATGTCCCTCGCGTTCCTCACGCTCGCCTCGGTGGCGTTCGCGGCAGATGTCGACACCAAAGCGAAGCCGGCCGAGAAGCCTGCCAAGATGGCGAAGCACGCCGACAAGGCCAAGATGGGAGCCGTCATGAAGGACGAAGCGTTGTCGGACAAGGCGATCGCGGCGATCGATGCGCAGATCGCGGCGGCCAAGGTCGACAAGAGCAAGGCGAACTGGAAGTCCAGCCTGCCGCTGCCGAAGGTGGTCAAGTTCGAAGCCGGCAAGAAGTACTACATGAACATGACGACCAATAAGGGCACGATGAAGATCCTCTTCAAGCCCGAGGTCGCGCCGATGCACGTGACGAACCTGATCTACCTCTCGCGCATGGGATACTTCGAGAACGTGAAGTTCCACCGTGTGATGAAGGGCTTCATGGCGCAGGGCGGCGACCCCACGGGCACCGGCGCCGGCGGTCCGGGCTACCAGTTCGCGGGCGAGTTCTCGCCGAACGCCAAGCACGACAAGGCGGGCGTCTGCTCCACGGCGAACGCCGGCCCGAACACCGACGGCAGCCAGTTCTTCATCATGTTCAAGTCGTATGCGAGCCTGGACGGCAAGTACTCCATCTGGGGCCAGGTCGAAGAGGGCTTGGACGTGGTCAAGAAGCTCGAGGACGCGGGCAATGCCTCCGACGGCCCGCCGACCGAGGCGCTGTTCATCAGCAAGGTCACGATCGACGTGAAGTAAGGGCTGTTTGCAGTCATGCAAGAGCCCCGGCGCCGCGAGGCGACCGGGGCTCTTGCTCTTGCGCGTGGCGTGGTTACGCAGGCTTGCGCGCCGAGATGAGCAGCCCCATCACCGGCCGCCCGCCCTCGGTGCGCAGGTCACCTTCGCCGATCGTGATGCCGGTGAAGCCGGCGTTGTGGATGGCGTTGGCCGTGTATTCCGTGCTGTGCGCGTAGCGGCCGCCTGTGTGCAGCACATACGAGCCGCCGGCTTCCAGCCGCTCGAGCGTGAACGCCAGCAGGCCCAGCGCGCGCAACGCCGTGAACGACGCCGCGAGCGGCGCTTCGAGCGCGCCCAGGTAGCAGAACGTGTCGGCCGACACGATCAGGTCGTACGCCAGCTCGTGTGTTCGCAGGTGCGCGGTGAGCTCTTCGCATAACAACGCGTCATACGTCTGGCGTTTGGCGGCCTGCGCGAGCATGCCCTCCGACAGATCGACCCCCACGAGGCGACGCGCATACGGCTTGATCAGCGGCGCGCACAGGCCCGTGCCGCAGCCGGCATCGAGGACGTCGAGCGCGCCGGCGGGCTTGCCGTACGCCAGTTCCACCAGCGCCGCCACCAGGTTCGGTGCGCGGTAATGCAGCCGCGTGAGCGTCTGGTCGAAGTCGTTGGCAAAGCGGTCGAACGTGCCGCGCACGTACTCGTCGCTCGCGCGCGCGGGCGCGGGCGCGCCGCCTAGTGCGGCCAGCAGGTGCATGGCGAGCGGATCGCCCGGGCGCTCCGCGAGCCAGCGGTGCAGCTCGGCCAGCGCGTCATCGTGGCGCCCGGCCGTCTCGAGCGCGCGCACGAGGGCTTCGCGCGGCGCCTCGGCCGCGGGGTCCAGTCGCACTGCCGCGCGGTAGCACTCCACGGCCTCGTCGTCGCGCTTGAGCGTCTCGAGCGTCTTGCCCACGTCGAACTGCGCCACCGCGTAGGTGGGATCGAGCTCCGCGGCGCGGCGATAGGCCGCGAGCGCTTCGGGCAAGCGCTTCTGGTGGAACAGCGCGTCGCCAAGAAAGCTATGCGCGCGTGCCGCGTCGGGCTCCAGTTCCACCGCCTCGCGCAGCGTGGCCTCGGCGTCGGCGGGGCGGCCGGCCTCCTGCAGCAGGCGGCCCAGATTGAAGTGGGCTTCTAACATGCCCGGCGCGTGCTGCAGCGCGGTGCGATACAGCGGCTCGGCCTCGGCGAAACGGTCGCTCTGATGCAGCAGCCGCGCCAGGTTGTGCAGGACGGGCGCGGCGTCCGGGGCGATCTCGAGCGCGCGGCGATAGAGCGGTTCCGCCGCCGCGGCATCGCCCGTCTCGATGCTGCATACCGCCAGATTATTGAGCGCGCGAAAGTGCGCCTCGTCGAGCTCGACCACTTGCGCGTACAGCGCGGCGGCGCCGGCGTGGTCGCCGGCCTGCTGGAGTGCGCGGCCTTGCTCGTAGAGCGCGTCGGCGTCGGCTGGGGATCGGGCGGGCATGGGGCCGCATGATGCACGGCCCGCGCGGGTGGCGCCAGCGGGCCGCGTGCTCGCGTAGGCCCGCATTCTCTCCCGCATTCTCGGCTCGCGTGTGCGCCCCGCCCGCGGCTACTATCGCGGGGCATTCCAAGACGCTGCCGCTTCCTTCCTGCCGCGCGAGGATCCCGACCATGCCACCTCTCGACACCCGACACGTCTACCTGCTCTCGTCGCTGCCGCCCGAACAACTGCTGCTACAGCGCGTGCGGGGCTTTGAAGAGCTGGGGCGCTTGTTCCAGTTCGATCTGGAACTCCTGAGCCCGGATCCCGAGCTCAAGATCGACGATCTGCTCGGCGACAAGATGACGGTGGTGCTCGACGCCATGGGCGAGCCGCGATACTTCAATGGCATCGTCACGGCGTTCGGCCACGCGGGCAAGCATGGTCGGTTCGAGCGCTACTTCTGCACGCTGCGGCCGTTCCTGTGGCTCATGTCGCACGGCTCGGACTGCAAGATATTCCCCAAGATGAACGTGCCCGACATCGTGGCCAAGGTGATCGCCGACCATGGCGCCGGCGGCCTGATCACGCGCAAGTTGCAGCGCACCTATGGTGAGCGCGAGTACACCGTGCAGTACCGCGAATCCCATCTGGCGTTCATCAGCCGGCTCATGGAAGAAGAGGGCATCTACTACCACTTCGACCACACGAAGGATCAGCACAAGCTGGTGATCTGCGACGACAAGGCCTCGCACGAGAACAAGGGCGAGATCCCGTTCATGGACCCCACGGGCGGCGCTTCGGCGCGGCGTGACTTCCTGCGCGAGTGGGAGCAGCAGAAGCACGTGCGGCCCGGCGCGTTCGTGATCAACGATTTCGATTTCTTCTCACCCAGCGCCGACCTTGCAGAAGTCCGCAAGAGCCCACTCAAGCACAAGCACGCGAACTTCGAGCACTACGAGCCGTTCTCGCGCTTCGTGCAGTGGGGCACCGATGCGTCGGCCAAGCTTCCGGCGCGGCAGATCGTGGAAACGCGCCTAGAAGAAGCGCAGGCCGACCACGAACGTATCAAGACGCAGGGCAACGTGCGCGCACTGGCGATTGGCGATAAGTTCGACCTGGTCGAGCACCCGCGCCACGACCAAGATCAGGAATATCTCGTGATCCGCACCGAATTCAGCATGTTCCAGCCCGGTTACGACGCGGGCAGCTCGAGCTCGGCCGATGGCGAGAAGGAAGAACTCTTCGACGTGCAGGCGCAGGTGCAGCCGAGCAAGCAGCCATTCCGCCCGGCGCGCGTGACGCCCAAGCCTGTCATGGCCGGTCCGCACACTGCGGTCGTGGTCACCGGCGGCACCTCGACCGACGCGCAGGGCCGCGTGAAGGTGCAGTTCCCTTGGGACCGCCTCAAGGCGAGTTCGTGCTGGGTGCGGGTGGCCAGCCCATGGGCCGGCAGCGGCTTCGGCGGCCTGCACGTGCCCCGCGAGGGCCAGGAGGTGATCGTCGAGTTCATCGAAGGCGATCCCGACAAGCCCATCGTGACCGGCCGCGTCTACAACGGCACGAACCTGCCACCTTTTGGCCTGCCCGGCGGCGCCACCAAGAGCGGCTTCCTCACGCGCAGCATGCCCGATGGCTCCGCGGCCACTGCGAACGAGCTGCGGCTCGACGACAAGAAGGGCGACGAGCAGTTCTTCATCCACGCCGAGAAGAACATGGACACGGAAGTGGAGAAGGACCAGACGACGTGGGTGGGGCAGAATCGTAGCAAGGTGGTCGACAAGGATCAGATGGAAGAGGTGAAAGGGAACAAGAAGATCCAGGTCCATGGCGTACACGTCGAGGACATCGGCAAGACGATGAGCCTGACCGTGAAGGGTAGCGAGGACGAGACCATCGGCGGCAGTCGCTCGATCACCGTCGGCGCGAATCACACCGAGACGATCGCCGGCGTCCAGGGCGTCACCGTCGGTGCCGCTGCGGCGTGGAGCGTGGGTGGCGCGGGCTCGATCGCCTTCGGTGCCGTGGGTTCATTCACCGTAGGCGGGAATCTCACCGTGTCTTCGGGCGGGAACCACAGTACGTCCGCCATGGGCAACAGTTCGAACGATGTGAGCGGCAACGTATCGATCACGGCGGGCAAAAAACTATCAATCGACGTGACCGACGAGATGGCCATCAGCGTGAAGAAGAAGTTCGTGATCGCCGTCGAGGATGAGCACAACATCAAGGTCACCAAGGCCTATGGACTCAAGGCCAAGGAGATCATGATCGAAGGCGAGGACAAGATCACCCTCAAGTGCGGCGATGCCACGATCATCCTCGAGAAGGGTGGCGACATCACGATCAAGGGCAAGAACATCAATCACAAGGCAGACTCGGATATCGTGATGAAGGCCAGCAAGGTTGCCGCGAACTGAACATCTGTTCGGTCGCGCGCGGGAGCGGCGATCAGGCGAACGGGTCGATCGGGGAGCCGTCCGGCATCTCGAGAAGATAGCGTTCGCCACCCGACAGCATCTGCGGATGTCGCTCGCCGGGCAGGTCGAGGTACGGGCAATTGGCGGTGCCGGTTCGCAGTGTCATCTCTTCGTCGCCAGGAGCGATCCACAGCACCTGGCCGGAGTCGATCCACGGTGCAAGCGCGAAGTCGTGCCGGTCATTCTGGGTGAGCCACGATGTGCCGCCGGCGTCGTTGGGAAACCACAGGTCCATGCGCAGCCAGTGCTGATGCAGTTCGCCCACCGGCAGGGATTCGTCCGAAAAATAGGCGACCACGTGGGCCACGTCGCCGTGGGCGAGCGGCGCCAGACGCGAGATCACGGCCTTCATGCCCGGCAGCTTGAGCAGACGCGGAATAACGAACGGTGCTTCAGGGCCCGGAATCACCTCGGCGACGGCTTCGGAGGGCGCTCGGCCATGAAGGTCGAGCGTTCCCAGTAAGCACTGGAACGTCGGAGGTGTTGCAGGCTCCTCGATCTTCACCGTGCGGCTCTTGTGCCACCAAGGCCCATCAAGTCCGAACGGATCAAGTGAGCGCTTGAGCACCTTCTGGGTGCTCGGGCAGCGGCTGAAAGGCACTCGGGGAAGCCGGTCGCCGTACTCATGCAGCACCTGATAATAACGGTCGAGTGTCTTCACTCGGTCCGGCCCCGTGGGCTCCGGTGGGCCCCCTTCGGGCGGATACAACTCGCGCTCGATCGCGGCCGCTCGGACAAGAAGTTCGTCACGCTCCGCTTGGGTCAAGGGTTCGCTCACTTGTCACACTCCATGCAGATGAGTGCGTCCACCACGGCCTGTTCGTCCTTGAGTGTCATGGCGCCATCGCCCGCGACGACGGTGATGTTCGAATCGATGACGTTCATGGGTTTCCTTCCCGGAGCGATATCGACGTGGAGGGCGGACTTGTCTCCTTGCAGGGCGCGCTTGACCAGCTTGCGCATGTCGAAGAGTGGAAGGGGCTCCGCGATCTCGGATCTGTTGGGCGTCCACTGCGCTTGCGGACCATGCTGGATCGCGTCCCATTTGAGGCGCTTGTTGATCTCACTCTGGAGTTGTGCGAAGCGCTCTCCGCTCTGGCAGACCTCCTTGCACTTGTAGCTTGCGAGGAAGACCTGGAAGAGGTCGTAGTCGCCGGTGATCCACTTGTTGTCGTACTTGGCGCCGCTCATGCCGGTGCCAAAGCCTTTGAGAGGTTCGCCCACCGCGCCCGCAGTTCGACCGACGACGCCGACGTAATCGCTTGCTTTGCTGCTATAGAAGCGATTGGTGCCTTTCACGACGACGACCTTGGGATAGACCCACTGTTCTTCTTCGGGCATGCGAGCGAAGTGGTTATCGAGCCAGACCTGAGTGTTCGCCGTATCGACGATCGTCGTTCCGGCAAGGACGCTATGCGGTTTCGGCATGTGTTTCAGGCCGATCCAATCGTTGCACTGACTCTTGGTCGCACGAAAATGGATGATCACGCTCTGCTCGGTGGCCACGGCCTGGATCGTGCCCTTGTGGTCGGCATGGATCCCGCAATTGCCCCACGAAGTGCTGGAAGATTGTTGGTCCTCCTTCGCCTTCTTCGTCTTCTTGCAGGCTTCCTTGGTGCTTGGGATCGCGATGTTCGGGGGCTGCACGGTCGGCGTTCCGCCGCCGTTGGGCGTGCTGCCAGCGTTATGGGTCATCGGGTCGGTGAGCCGGAAGACGCCCTTGCCATCGGCCTTCACGTCCATCGACTGGTTCACCGGTTCGGCCTTGCCCTTGATCTTGTTCGAGGCCACGCCCATCGCGCTGCCGGCCTCGTCGCCCGAGCTCATCTTGTAGTTCGACCCCTGCATCATGATGGGATTACCATCGACCTTCACGGTCGTGGTGCCGTCGGCGGTATCCGTCGACATCGCGATGTTCGGGTAGGGGATCGGGATCGGCCCGCCGGGCGTAGGTGTCTTGCACGCATCGGGGAACCACTGCGTCATGCCGCTGCTCGACGCGTGGACGAGCGTGAGTTTGTTCGCGCTGGTCGAAGAAGGCATGATCAGCTCCTCCCGGCGAGATTGCGGGTGGTCAGGAAGGCAGCGGCGCGCAGGGGGCCATCGGAGGCGCCCCAGATCAGTGCGTCGCGTGTATGTGCATAGCCGGCACGCATGGCGGTGACAGCCCAGACTGCGTTGGTGACACCGCTCGCGGCTCCCGTATCGCCGGTGTACTCGGCGGGATGCCAGCGCTCGGTCTCCTCGGGCCCCCACGGATCGCTTCGCTTGTCCTGCTTGAGATCGGGCAGTGCGCGGATCAGCGCATAGGCCCATTCCATGGCGCGGTAGCGGTCGCCGTTCAAGTCGCAGACCAAGCGCGGGAAGTTCGAAGGCTCGTTCGCGCCCGCGGCTGCGCGTGCAGTTCGCAGCGCGCGCGTCAGGCCGACGCCTTCGTTCGCGTCCTCGGTACCGGCGGTGGGCTCTTCTGCAACACCGGTGCCGGTGATCCACGCCAGCGCCTTGCTACGCGGCGCGGCCTCGAGCACCAGAAAGGCCGCCGCTTCGCCCGGCGCCACGCCCTGCGGATGGTCCTCGGATTTGAGCCGGCCCTCGGCGGCGAGCCGGTCGATCGCTTCTGGCCGGACGAGTGAGTCGACGCCGCCCACCAGTGCCACCTCGACACGACCCTCGACCATGTGGCGCACCGCGCGATGCAGCGCCGCGAGCCCGGCGGCGCGGCCTAGGCGGTCTGCGCGCTGGAGTACGAACGAGACACGCAGCGCATCGCCGAGTCCATCGGCGAGCGCACGCGCTTCGTCATGTTCGTCGAGCCCGAGGTACAGACCGACCGTGCGTGGCGCCTGATCGTCGGCACGAGCCTGCTTCCACGCCTCGGCGGCCGCAGGTCCCGCGAGCTCGAGCAATCGCGCAGGCCCCGGCGTCACGAATGCGTGCGAAGGCGGCGGGATCGGGAGCTTCCAGGCCTCGTGCCCCGGATACTCATCCTCGATGGGACCGCCCGTGAACCACTCCAGCGGGACGCGTCCACCCGTCGCGGGAACCGGTTGGTTCTCGTCGTCCGTCAGCATCTTCCCGAACACCGGCGTGATCCGCGTGATGCCCGCGCGGAATGCCGAGCACGACGCGGCAACGGAGAGGCCTACGGGCGTCATCATGCCCATACCTGTGATCGCGATCGGCGGCTGTTCGCTCATGCCAGTCCTTCCGCATCCAATGTGACGAACTCGAGCCGCGGAAGGCGCTTGTGGATGTGCACCGCGCCGCGCCACGTGAGGAACAGTTTCATCGCGTCGGTGTCGACCGTGACCGTGTTGAGCGCCATCTTCATGGGCTCGAGCGGCCCGCCAACGGCAGCTTCGGCGCGCAGGCTCACCGTGGGCAGTGCGAACGCGAGCTTGCCGGACGCCGTAGCGCCCAGCACCTCGACCTTCTCGCCACCGCGAAGGTACTTGGGCGCCACCAGGCCGGGCGCAGCGCTGTTGAAGAAGCGCTCATCGAAGTCCAGCGGCAGAAGCGGGCAGCGCTCTTCCTGCCACGCTTTATCATAAGTGCCCGCGTACTTGCGGCGGTGGATCCAGTGCCCGCCCGTGAACCCGAAGCCGACCGGATCGTTCGCCTTTCCCGGCATGAGGATCTGCGGCAGCGGCGTGGCGTTCTTCTCGAGCTGCGTACCCTTCGCGCGGAAGCCGCGGCCCAGGGGATTGCGCTCGTCCATGGAATGCTTCATCGGGTCTTCGGGCGTGTGATCCGTGCCACCCACCGCGAGTTCCCACTGCAGCGGCACGCGCTCGAACGCATCGGGCCCGCTGGGAATCCACGCGCCAAGCATGCCGCCGGTCAGCCGCCGCTCGCCGGTCACCTGCGCGCGCTGCTTGAGCCCCGCGATCGTGAACGAGACCTCCATCTCCTTCGTGCCCTTCTTCGGCGCGACGGCACTGCCCACGAGCGCGCAGTCGGTCGAGAGCTTCATCGGGCCCATGTCCGCTTCGTAGCGCACGCTGCTCAGGCCCGGCTTACCCACGCATTCGTCAGCGACGAGGATCTCTTTCGGCTCTTCGGCAAGCGTGAGGCGGCCGCTTTTGGAGATATTCCACGTGGCCTTGGCGCACAGCACCAGATGTTCGGCGGCGCGCTTGTCGAGCACGATATTGAGTGCGGCCGGCAAGGACGTGCGGTTGCGGATCTCCATCAGAGCCCCGGCTCCGCGACGATCGACGGCGCGGCGTCCCAGAAACCGTCGGGCACGTGCCGCGTGAGCGGCCGTGTCTCGGCGCTTGGGCGCAGCAGGCCGCCGCGCCAGCGCCAGAAGATGGGCTCGTCTCGCGGCTCGCCATCCCACGGGCGCGCCTTGCCAAAGCAAGCGCTCGCGCCGCGCGGCAGGCGCTCGCGCAGCGCGTCCCACTGCGCGCGCACATCGGTCGGTGGCGCAGGTTTGGGATCATCGCCCGGCTCGCCAGCCAGCGGGCCGAGTGCGCGTTCCAAGCCGAGCGTGGCCGCCAGTTGCGCCTCTTCCATGGGCACCGCGAGCACGCGCAGCAGCGTCTCGATCGCGTCGTCGGTGCCGATGTCGCCCAGCGCGCGCAGGCCCGCGGCAAGTAACGCTTCAGATTCCGCAGCGCGCGCGAGCAGCTTCACGTCGGCGTCATCGCCGAAGAGCCCCAGCAGCTGAAGATCGAACGCCTCGAGCGCGCCGGCGCGCGCCCGGCGCAACTTGTCGCACAGCGACACCGCGTCGCGCAGGCCGGCGCTCAACCGCGCACGACGGCGCACGTTCATGTCGGCGTCATCGACCAGCGCGCTCAGCGCCGCGGCTGCCGCCTCGCTCATGCCCGCCCAGCCAAGGCTGCGCGCAAGGCTCGCGCGCACGGTCGCGTCGGCGTGACGCGCGGCGTGTGTCGCCGCGCTGACCGGCAACAGCTCGTGCCACGCGAGCGCCTCGACGGCCAGCGACAGCGCGGCAGGCGGCAGCGCCGTCACGCGCGCGGGCGGGAAGAGCCGCTCGATCGTGGCGGCATCGCACCACCGCAGCGCCTCGCGCCACGACGGCGCGAGTTCCGGCGGCATGGACTCGAAGCGCGCGAGCGCCGTGGCGGAGTCCGGCGCGCCGATCACGAGCCACGTGCGCAGCTCGGCGGCGACGGCCCACGGGTCTTCTTCGTCCTCCAGGCGCTCGAGCGCGACCTCCACGCTTTCGCGCCCGCCCACGACGAGGCCGTCGAAATGGGCATCGATGCGCTCATCGTGCCCCGGCAGCCGCCTCAAGGGCACATCGGTCGAGAAGAGCAATTTGCGCCGCTGGATCCACAGGAACGCCATCTCCTCGATGTGTTCTTCGAGGATATCGCGTGCGGCGGGTCGCTCGGCGGGGATGGCCGTGGCCTTCACGCGTGCCTTTCAGTTCAGCGCGATGCTCGCGCCCTTGATGCGGTTGGGGCCGCGCGAGGCCGAGAGCACATTGGTGCCCTTCACCTCGATCTTGCCGTCTTTGCGTAACGTGATGCTGGCGGCGCCGCACTTGAGCACGATGTCGCGCTCGGCCGTGAGTTTGAGCGTCTCGCCGTCCATGCCCACTTCGAGCGTGCCCGGGCGTGCGGTCACGGCCTTGGTTGAGACGCGCTCGCGCACCAGACCTACAAGTACCCAGCGCGGCGTCGCATCGGTGGTGCGCACGACGAGCGCCCGGCGCAACTGGCGCGCGGCCTTCACCAGGCTGCCGTCGCTGAGCTCGATGCCGATCGCGACGGCGATGGGCGCATCGGTGGAGCCTTCGCTCTGGAAGAGCAATCGGCCTTCGTCGTCGAGCCCTGTGAGATGACCGGAGATGAGTTGCGCGTCGGCGCCGGTCTGCGCCAACGCGGAGACTGCGGCGTCGGGGTTGCGTGAAGCGCGGCGTTCGGACATGACGGCGGTCCTCCTCGATCGAGGGCGCACTTCCCATGAGAGGGAAGCACGAGAGAGGTTCATCGGCACGGCATTATCGAAGCCGCGTTCCCGCGGTGTCAACGACTCAGGCGTGACGCGAGCGCGACGTTCATGGCATCCTACGCGCCATCATTCATCCCACGGGGAGGCAAAGATGGCTCAAGGTTCGAAGATCCCGTTCTCGGGCATACTGCTGGTCATCTTCGGCGCGCTGTTCCTCGCCGACCAGATGGGCGCGATCCACTTCCACCAGGTCTTCGCGATGTGGTGGCCGGCGATCCTCATCCTGGCGGGCCTGCTGAATCTGATCGAACGCCCAGCGTCGGCTCTGGGCCCGCTCATCATGCTCACGATCGGCACTGCGCTTCTGCTCTCGAACCTCCACGTGGTCAAGATCGAGTCGGTCTGGAAGCTCTGGCCGGTGATCCTGATCATCGCGGGGCTCAACATATTGTTCTCGCACAAGTCGAAGGGCTGAGCCCGGACGGTCGCCACGGCGGCAGCGGCACTGGTCATTTCGCGGACTACCGTCACGGCTTATCGGTGGAGATGATGCCGCTGCCGCCGTGGCGACCGTCCCCTACCAGTCCACGCGCACGCCCCCGAGCCAGCTTCGAGTCGCTGCCGGCACGAGCGTCGGGACGAGCGCGCCGTTCGAGTCATAGTCCATGTAACCGTTCGTCGCGTAGCGCGCGTCCGTGACGTTGAAGCCGCGCAGCGACGCCTCCACGCGTGCGCCGGCGATGTGCGTGGCGGCGGTGATCTCCAGGTCGAGCGTGCGGCGCGGGCCCATGCTGTTGACCAGCGACTCGGTGTTGTCGACGTAGATCCGGCCCGCGTACTGGAATGTCGCGCTCGCGCCCAGCGCTCTCCACCACGCGCCCGCGGTGACGTTCGCCATCTGCGCGGGAAAGAAGCCCAGCTGCTTGCCGTCGCTCACCACGTCATCGGCGGCCGTGGGCCCGTAGTGCGCCGTGTAGCGCACGAAGTGGTTGTCGCTCAGCGTGGCGTTCGCCGCGAGCGTCGCGGTGACCTTGCCGAACGCTCGCGCCGTGCGGGTGTCGAGCTCCACGCCCTGATGGATGCTGTGAGACGCGTTGCCCAGGATCGCGTAGCCCAGGTCGGTGTTGTACTGGCCCGCGTCCACCAATTCATCCCGGAAATCCATGCGGAACACGTTCACGCCCACGCTGCCGGCCGCGCCGTGCCACTGCGCGCCGGCTTCCAGGTCGTGCACGTGCTCAGGTCTCACGAGCGGGTCGCGGTAGGTGCCGCTCGCGGGGTCGGTGGTGGCGTAGAGCGGCGTGTCGCCCACGTACTCGCCGTCGAAGAGGTCGCGGAACGCCGGCTCGCGGCTCGCGTACGCGTAGCTGGCAAACGCCGACAGTCGCTCGCTGGCCTTGTAGTTCACACCCAGGCGCGGCAACACGAAGTCGTAGACTTGCGTGAAGGCCAGATGGTCGAACCGGTCATCGAGCAAGCGATACGCCTGGTGGCGGAATGCGAGATCCGCGGTCACGCGCACTGCGCTCGTGGCGTCCCATTCCTCGCGCGCGAATGCCGAGGCCGCGAGCGTGTGCACCTTGTAGTCGTAGTAGGCGCTCTGCGTCGGCGTGCCCGGGGGCAGCGGGTCGCCGCTCAGCAGCGTGCCCACGTGATGGCCGTCGTGCGCGCGCAGTTCGCCGCCCAGCGTGAGCGCGCCGCGCGCGTGTTCCATGCGCATGCGCGGCACCCAGCCGAAGTGGCGGTTATCGATATTGCGGCGGCGCACGATGTCGGCGTTCACCACCAGGGCGCGGCCCAGCGAGTCGCGTACGAGCACGCCGTTGCCGTCTTGTTCGTAGTGCGTGCGCGAGTAGAGCGTGGTGTCGGTCGTGGCGATGGGCGCCAGACGATAGTTCGCCAGTGCTTCGTTGTTGCGGCTTTCGTCGTAGTAGCCGCTGCCGTCGAACCAGAACGCGGTCTGCGTGAGTGTGATGCGCGGCGAGGGCGTCCACGTGTGCAGGAACTCGTAGTGCGGCTCGTAGAAGTGATCCTGCTCGCCCGCGAATGAAAGCAGGTTCGCGCGACGATCACGGCTCACGTTGCCTGTCACAGCACCGGCGAAGTAGTCCGGCGACAGGCCAAGATAAGCCAAGTGCGTATTCTCGGGGCCGCCATACAGATTGACTCGAAAGCGCTGTGTGGACGTGAGGCGCTCGGCGGAGACGGCGTACGACCATAGCTTGCTCCACGACTGATCGCGGTAACCATCGGTCTCGATGCGCGAATAGCGCCCGTACACGCCCCAGCCGCCGCTGAGGCGGCCCGAGCTGCTTTCAAGCATCAGGCGCTTCGTGGCGAACGTGCCGTATTGAACGCTTGCCGCACTGTGCGGTGCATCGTCGATGGGCGCGGTGGAGATGTCCACACTGCCGCCGATCGCGGCCGAACCATAGAGCGCCGGTCCTGCGCCGCGCTGCAGCTGCAGGTGTGAGGTGGACGCGAGCAGATCGGGATGATCGATCCAATACACCTCATGCGACTCTGGATCATTGAGGGGCACGCCATTGATGAGCACGGCGATGCGGCGCTGGGGGAAGCCGCGGATGCTCAAGTACGAATAACCGATGCCATTGCCCGCATCGCTCGTGGCGTACGCGCCGGGCAGGCTGGCGAGCGCCATGGGCGTGTCCTGGCCCCAGTCCAGGCGCTTGAGTTGCTCGCGCGTGAGCGTGCTCTGCGCGAGCGGCGAACGCGCGTTCGCGCGCGACGTGCTGACCTCGATGGGCGCCACAGGCACGACGCGCGCGAGCGTATCGGGAGTGGCTGGCGCGGTGCCCGCGGCAGCGTGCGTGGAAACAGCGAGCGTGAGTAACAGCGCGACGAACATGGGCATCTTCATACAAGCGCTCCAGTGCGGCGGGACGTAAGACCCACGAGCCACGTCAGGAGAGACGCGGTCAGTCCCACGTAGATGGGTTCGACCGAGAACGGATAGTCGGAGTGATGCAACGCAGGGATGGACTTCCACAGCACCCAGCCCAGCGACAGCACGGCGGGGATGACCATGAGCGCGAGCGTCGTGCGTGAGCCCAGACGGCCGCGCTCGAGGAGCGCCAGGGTCACGGGCAGCAGCAGCGTGGGCGTCAATACGGATCCCAGGTCATGCCACAGTGAGATGATGCTGGGCTCGGCGAGCGCAAGTCCCGCGGCGAACGCGGTAGCGATCCACAGGCCTACCCGCGAGAGCGTGGTCTGGGCATCGGCAGAGCGTTCGCCGCGCAGGCGCCAGAGAAGGTCGCGGCCGATGGTGTTGGCGGCGATGAACGCGTACGAGTCGATGGTGCTCATGACCGTGGCGATCATTCCCAGATAGAAGAGTCCGAGCGCGATGGGCGGCAGCGTGAGGCGCGCGAGCGCCGGGAACGCATACACGGGATCGCTCAGGTGCGGCAGCAGCGCGCGCGCGTAAAGGCCGCACGCTGTGGTCATGAAATCGAACACGATCCAGAACGCGATCGACCACAGCACGCCACGCTGCGCCACCTGTGGGTCGCGCGCGGCATACGCGCGCTGCCAGAAGCCGGGATCCACCAGCGTGCTGAGTGCGATGAAGTACCACACGAAGATGGCCGCGGGCGCATTGCCGCCGTGCCACTGCCAGTGGGTCGCGGGCACGCGCGCATGCAAGAACGCAAGGCCACCATGTTGTGCGAAAAGAAACGCCAGCATGAGCGCGAAGCCGCCGTACATGAGGACGAACTGGATCTGGTCGGTGAAGACCACTGTGCGCAGGCCGCCGCGGTCCACGTAGAACACCGACAGCACCGCGGCGGCGATCACGCAGGGCACGAACGCAAAGCCCGTCATGGCGGCGAACAGCGTGCCGAGCATGAGCACGTACGCAGCAGGCGCCGACTGCACGAACACGACGAGCGCACCGAACGTGGCGGGCCCCCGGCCGTAGTGGCGATGCAGCAGGTCGGGGATCGTGAAGAGCTTCGATTCGCGAGCGCGCTTGGCGAAGAACAGCGCGAACAGCAGCGCGCCCACGTAATAGGGCACGCCGAACACGACCCAGTTGGCCACGCCATACCGATACGCGTACTCGCCCACGCCGAGGATGCCGCCGTACCAAGTGGTGACCAGCGTGGCGACGAACGCGGGCAGCGTGAGCGCGCGGCCGGCCACGAAGTAGTCGTCGTCGGACGGCTTGGCGCCGAACCGCCGCAGCCATACGGCCGCGAGCAGCGCGAAGTAGAGGGCGATGAGCGCCCAATCGTATGGAGAGCTGCTGAACAAGTGCTACTGCCTTCCGGGCGGTTCGAGGCCGGAGGCCGGACGGGCCTCACGGGAACTCATTCGCCGCCCGCGAAGGGGCGGCGTGGAAGGCGATGCCAGCAGGCGTCTCGTCTTCGCCGTTTCCCTACGCTGGTGTGAACCAGATCAGGTTCGACGGGTGTGATCTCAGGCCGGCTTTTCGTGTGCCGACCACCCCGAACGGTGTGCCCGCGTCAGGCGCGGACAGACGGGAAGATGCGCGAATGGCGGCGCGGAAGCAAGCTCGCCCAAGCCCGCCCAAGTCCGCCCAAGCCCGCGCGGGACCCGCGGGGGCCCCGCCGAGCCCGGAGGGCGAGGCCTCCTAGTACCTTCCGGGGAAGAGCAGCCCCAACAGCGCGTCGAACATCGGCCGCGTGAACGCGGGGAACACGTTCCACGCGAGCAGCAGGCCCGCGAATGACAGGCCCGGCATCATGACCAGCTCGCGCCAGCGATCGCCCGCGCGTCCGGGCAGCACGAGCATGATCACCGTCGCGCCATCGAGTGGCGGTAGCGGCAGCATGTTGAACGCCGCGAGCATGCAGTTGAGCATGCACAGCACGCTCAGGCCGCGCGCGGCGAAGGCGGCGATGCCGAAGGGGTCGTGCGCGAGCGCTGGATCCGCCAGACGATCGAGCGTGGCCAGCGCTGGCGCACCGAAGATGCCCAGTGCGAGTCCCGCGCGCAGCAGCAGGAACGCCGTGAGCGCGAGCAAGAGGTTGCTCGCAGGGCCCGCCGCCGCCATCCAGGCCGCGCGCCGAGGATATCTCGCGGCCCACTCCCGGTCGTAGGGCGCGCTCGCCCAGCCCATGGTCCAGCCCTGAGTGACGCTGGTGAGCAGCGGTACCACGACCATACCCAAGGGCGAGCGGCGCATATGCGGGAAGGGCGACAGGCTCACCTGGCCGGCCCGCCAGGCGGTGGGGTCGCCGCCACGCAGGGCAGCCCAGGCATGGGCGGCCTCGTGCACCGTGGTGGAGAACAGGAAGGCGGGGAACCAGAAGATGAGGGCGCTGGCGATGTCGTGCATGAAGGCTCCGGCCGGGAACACCTCTGATCTGCCGGAAGTCCCGGCTCGGGGGAGTCCAGCACGAGCCGGGCCAGCACTCCGGGCAGCTAGGCCACAGCGGCCATGCAACTTGGCTCCAGCCAAGCCCACGGCGGTCAGGACTCTCGTGCGCCATGCGGCGGCCGGGCGTGCATGGCGCACGGCCACGGGCGGGTCGGCGTCACCAACGTGGGCGGTCCGTCGCCGCTGTGGACAGGCGGGTGCGAGCGCGGTCACGGCCCAAGGTTAAGTCTTAGAATACGAAGGCGCAGTCCCATGAATCTTCCGGACACGGCCGGGGTTCTTTGTCCCACTTCGGGGACACTTCCGTATGACATTCGGAGACGCACCCTGGGGGAACGGTTGTGTTTGCTGTCAGTTATATCCTTGGGGACCCCGCGGCGGGTTTCTGCGATTGCCGTTGCAAATGGGACCCGTGGGACGTAATGTGACTGGTCAGCAAGAACGGAAATCCAACTCCAGTTTTGGGCCTCCCCCGCCCGCCCTTGCAACATCCACCCTTCAGGAGGGAGCCATCTCATGGTTCGTTGCTTCAAGGCTGTTCTCGGAGCGCTTGCGCTCACCGCGATGATCTCGTCCGTTGCCGGCGCTGCCGGCGGCCCGGTCATCGGCACCTATCGTTCGACCGACCTTGGCGGCGCCCTTCTCACGGGCCGTGCCTCGCAGTCGTGGGGCGCTGCTGCCAACGCCCTGCACGGC
>JANYBS010000034.1 GCA_025360715.1 Candidatus Eiseniibacteriota bacterium
CTTCGCCGTGCTCAAGTCGGTGGAGTTCCCGAGCGTGCTGGTCGAGACCGCGTTCATCAACAATCCGCGCGAGGTGAAGCTGCTCACGAGCCCCGAGTTCCAGCGCGCCATGAGCCAGCAGCTCTCGAGCGGCATCGTCGCTTACTTCGGCCGCCTGGGCATCACGATCGGCGCCCCGGCAGACAGCGCGAAGGTGACGCCGAAGGCCGAAGGGACGAGCGGGAGCAGGTAGAGGCGCGTGAGCGTGATCACCGCAGCACGGTGAACCGCTGTATGGCGTGCTGCCCGCCCTGTGTCAATCGCACGAAGTAGAGGCCCGCTGGCAGCGGCTCCTCCTCACCGAGCGTCACAGAATGGCGCCCGGCGCCCATCGACTCCAGCTCTCGGCGAGCCACCTGTCGTCCGCTCACATCCAGGAGCTCGAGCGTGGCTCGCGCTGCGATGGGCAGTGAGAACGACAGCGTGAGTCGTCCACCGATCACCGGGTTCGGCACGTGCGCAAGTGCGAACGACGCCGGGGCATCATCCACGCCCGTCGTCCCAGCGGGTGTGAGCACCGCGTAGCCACTCTCGTTGCCATTCACGTCGACCGCGGAAAGTTTGTAGTAGCTCCCGGATGCGCCGGGATCCACGTAGCCGGTGTCGCTTCGGCTTGCGATCAGGTTGGCCAGCGCCGGGGCGAATGCGGCGGAATTGCCACGGTACAGCTTATAGTACCAAAGATCCGGCTCGGCATTCGCTCCCCAGTGCAGGTGTGTCGCGCTCGCCGCGTATGCCGCCGTGAACGGCGAGGGCGGAAGCGGCGGGAGGTTGTCCACCGAGTAGCCGGAGTCGGGAGGGGAGTCGAAGAAACTCCCCGGGTTCGCCGTGAGTGCGCGCACGAACAAAGTGGTGCGGTGCAGCCCGGAGGCGTTCGAGTCGGCCAGCGTCGGTATCACCAGACTGTACGATCCATCCGTGGTCGCATCGGAGCTGCCTACCAGGTCCCAGCCGGCCACCTGCACGCTCATCGGCTTGGCGAGCGCCGGACCCGCCGTGGTGGCGGGCGCGAGCCCCGGTGCGATGCGGCGGAAGATGTCGTAGCGCACGATGGGCGTAGCGGAACCCAGATAGTCGAAGCCGCTGGCCGAATAGGTAAGGCGCACCGATCGGCCCTGATCGTTCGCGATGTCCTTGATGGTCGAGACGAACGGTGACGACGTGTCCACGATGCGAGCCGGGACGAGCGCGGAGGTGGCTCCAAGCAAGCGCGAGTCGCCACCATAGAGCGCAGTGAATACATGGTCTCCGCGCAGCGCTCCGGTGGTGAAGATCGCAGCCGCACCGCCATTGACTGGCGATGTGCCGACCAGCAGCGGCCCATCGAAGAAGCTCACGGTGCCGCTCGCAGGCGCGAATTGCGGCGCGGGGACGGTGACGCTCGCCGTGAGCAGGATCGGCGGGCCGAAGGTGAGCGGTCCCGGGCCGACGGTGAGCGCCACGCGGCTTGTCTGCAGCGCGAGTAGCACTGAGACTGTGCTGGCACCGTAGTCGGGAACGAGTACGTCCAAGCGGCCATCGCCGTTCAAGTCCGCGAGGGCCACGAACTCCGGCGTGGTGCCGGTCGCATAGTCGGCTCGCGGTCCGAATCCCGGATTCAAGCCGCCGGCGCCATTGTTCAAGAACACGCCCAGAGCGGCGCTGCCTTCTTCGGCCACTGCTAGATCCGGGCGGCCGTCGCCGTTCAGGTCGCCGATCGCCACCGACACCGGGTTCGTGAGCGTGGGCAGGGGGTTGGAGAGGATGAAGGTGCCGGCGTTCGTCTGCAGCAAGGTGGCGACGGTGTTGCCGCCGTAGTTGGTGGCGGCGATATCCGCCCGTCCGTCGCCATTCAGGTCGCCGATCGCAACGCTGATCGGGGTCGCCACGCCGCCGTAGGAACCTGCGCTGGTGAACGCCCCCGCGCCTTGATTCAGCAGCACGCCCACATTGCCGGACGTGTAGTTCGCCACTGCGATGTCCGGCTTGCCGTCGCTGTTCAGGTCGCCGATCGCGACTGCGTAGGGGAACGTACCCACGGTGTATTCCACCGGCGGGGCGATGCCGATCACCTGCTGCAAGTAGACCGCGACCTTACCGGACCCCGATTCGGTCACGATGATGTCGGCGCGCCCGTCATTGTTGACGTCACCCACAGCCAGGCCGATCGGCGAAGAGAGCCCGGTCATATCGGCTCGCACTCCCAGCGTGCCCGTGCCGTTTCCGGGAAACAGCGAGACCGCTCCGGAGTTCTCGTCGACCACGACAACGTCCAGCTTGCCGTCGCTGTTGTAGTCGGCCATGGCGACCGAGATCGGCCCCAAGAGCGTGGAGAAGTCGGCGCGAGGGCCGAATCCCCCCGAGCCGTTGCCCAGGTAGATCGAGAGCGTGTTTGTGCTCGAGTTCACCACCGCCATGTCGAGCCTGCCGTCGCCGTTCAGGTCGCCGGTCGCGATGCAGGCCGGGGAACTGCCGCTGGTCGCGTAGTCCGTCTTGGGCGCGAACCCGCCGGTCCCGCGGCCGAAGAGAATGGACGCGGTGGCATTGACATAGTTCGCGGTCACCAGATCGGGCTTGCCGTCGCGATTGATGTCGCCGATCGCGATCGAGAACTGACCCGTGCCCACCGGCTGATCCACACGTGGCAAGAGCGTTCCAGTGCCGGTTCCGGCGAAGACCGAAGCGCTGATAGAGTTCGCGTTGCCCACGACGACGTCGGTCTTGCCGTCGCCTGTGACATCGCCCAGCGCCACGGACCACGGCGTGCCCGTCCCGGGGTAGTCGACCTTCGCCGCGAACGCACCTCCGCCCGTGCCTAGGAACACCGAGACCGTGGAAGACTGGCCATTCGCCACCACGAGGTCCGGTTTACCGTCGCCGTTCAGGTCCGCGATGCCGACACCCACTGGCCCGGTGCCCGTAGCGTAACTCGCGCGCGCACTGAATCCGCCGACGCCGTTGCCCATATAGACGGATACCGTGTTCTCGAAGTCGTTCGTGACCACGAGGTCGCTCTGGCCATCGCCATTCACGTCGCCGATCGCGACGTTGTAGGGCACCGCTCCGGTCGGAAGATCAGTCTTGGGCGCGAACCCACCCGCTGCTCCCAGGAGCACGGAGACCGTGTATGCGTTGGTGTTGGTGACGACGAGATCCGGACGGCCATCCTTGTTGACATCACCCACCGCAACGAAATTCGCACCGGCCCCGGCGGGGACATCTGATCTCGGCGCGAACCCACCCGTGCCATTGCCCAGGAGGACCGACACCGTTCCCGATCCGTAGTTCGCCGTGACCGCATCCAGCCGTCCATCTCCGTTCAGGTCTGCGATCGCGACAGAGATGGGGGAGCCTCCTGTGGCGAAGTCGGTTCGCGCACCAAAGCTGCCCGCGCCATTGCCAAGGAACACCGAGATCGTACTCGAGCCGTAATTGGCCACCACGAGGTCGGGATTGCCGTCGCCATTGAGGTCGGCGATCGCGGTCATGTATGGACTGGAGCCCGCAGTGACATCCACCTTCACGCCCAAGGTGAATTGGGCGCACGCTGGTGCTGCGGCGCCGAGAACCGCAAGCGTGACGAGCAATAACTGCAGCGCCGGAGCGTGACCAGCGCCGATCCGCGAAGAACGAGCAAGCATGTGCCTCATGTAGAGACCCCCGTGGCGAGAAGGGCTCGAAGCGCGTGTGGCGGCAGTCAAGCCGGATGCGACGGCAGAATTCTCACACAGCGCCGTGCCGGGCGGCAATGCCCATCATTGGCCCATCATTAGGCACTGTGGCGGCGTGGATCGGCCTGCTTTTCACTCGCGCCCGCCGGTCTGCGTCACTCGCCCGTCCACAGTGACCTCGAGCGGCTTGCCGCCCTTGCAGCGGTCGCGCACGTACGCCTCCATGGCGCCGCGGATCACCAGGCCGCTCTCGGTTTTCTCCAAACCGTTGCCCAGTGCGTCGTAGTTGTCGCCGCCGGTCGCCATGAAGTTGTTCACGGCCACTTTGTAGAGCTTGGTGTCGTCCATGGCGCTGCCGTCTGCCATGGAAAGAGCCAGTACGCGGCTGCCCGCCGGCTTGGTCTGGTCGACTGTGTACTTGATGCCGCTCACCTGCGTGACGCGGTCGAATTTGAGCGCTTGTTCCAGCGCCAGCTTCACGGCGGCGCCGGTCAGCTTCATGGTCACGATCGTGTTGTCGAACGGCATCACCTCGTACACGCTGCCGCGCGTGATCTCGCCCGCCGGGTGGTCGGCGCGCATGCCGCCGGGGTTCTGCATGGCGATGTCGGCGCCGCTCGAGAAGCGCATGGCGTCGCAGATCCAGTCGCCGATCGTGGACTCGGGCCGGTGGCGGTCGAGCGCCTTGGCCATCACACCCAGGTGCTCGCCCGAGACCGGCGCGACGTTGGCGTTCCAGCGGTCCACGCGCGCGAGCCACGTGCTGTCCTGGCCGGGATCATCGGCATAGACCGTCACCATGCGCTGTTTCATCTCGAGCACTTTCTGCGCGACGGGGTCCACGATGAAGTCGACCATCGCGATGTACTGGCCGTGCGCGCCCGAGATCATCACCGGCTTGCCGTTGATGCGGTCGTCGACCACGTTGTGCGAGTGCCCGCCGAAGAACGCGTCGATGCCCGGCACGCCGTTGGCCAGGCGCGGCAGGTCGCCGTGCGCCTTGCGCGTGGAATCGGTCTCGGCCGGGATGTGGCCGACTTCCACTACCACCGACGCGCCCGTCTTACGCAGCCGCGGCGCCACTTCAGACGCCGTCGTGGAGTCATCGCGGAACGTGAGGTGCGCGACATTCGCGGGCAGCGTCACGCGCGGCGTGCCGGGGTAGCAGAGCCCAAGGATGCCCACCTTCACGCCGCGGCGCAGCACGGTGGTGTCGGATCGCACCCACCACGGGCGCTTGCCGCTCTTGCGCTCGATCATATTCGCGCCCAGCGCCGCGAAGTGCATGCCGAGCACGCGCGCCTTGAGCGTGTCGGCGGTCCAGTCGAACTCATGATTGCCGATCGCGGCAGCCGAGTAACCCAGCAGGTTCATCTGCTCCACGACCGGGCGGCCGAACTGCAGGTTCGAGATCATCGTGCCCTGGAACAGGTCGCCGCCGTCGATCAGAACAGTGCCGGTGGGATTCTCGGCGCGAAGCTTCTGCAGCTGCGTGGCTAGTCCAACGGTGCCGCCCGTCATGCGGCCGGTGCGGCGGTCCTTGCTCGGAAAGATCACGCCGTGGAAGTCGGTCGTCTCGAGCACGCGCACTTGCGGCAGCCGCAGGTTGGCGATCATGCCCAGCCACTGCGCACGCGTGAGGCGCTCGCTATAGAGCCCGCCCTTGGTGCCCGTGGCCGGGTCCAGGCTCACGCCCTGCGTGAGGCTCTTCCAGAACGTCACGTCGCCCGGCTTGGGCGTGTTCATGGAATAACCCGCGGCGCGCGCCGCGGCTTCGGCCCAAGTGAGCGCGGTGACCGAGTTCACGCTCTGGTAGGGCTGAAAGTCCTCGCCGCGCCCATCCGCACCGAGCACGCCTTTGGCCAGCACGCCGTCGATCCACGGTTGCAGCGAATCCGCCACGTCGCCGTAAGCGCCCGACGGCTTCTTGGAGCGCCAGTCGAATGCGCGGCCCAGCCAGTAGGCGAGGTCCACACGCTTCACGGTCTCGGTGGCGCCCAGTCGCATGAGCTCGCCGCGCGGCAGCACGCCCAGTCGCACCGCGCGATCGATCAACGGCCGCTCGGGCGTCCACGCGTAGTCCGGCAGCAGCGTCCATGACGGCGCCCAGCGCGCCGGCAGCGTCTTCACGTTGCGCGCGCTGGCGATGAGCAGCTCGGGCAGCGTCTGGCTCGAGCGCCAGAGCTTGGGCGCCTTGGCGATGCCGGCAAAGCCGCCGCCGCCATTCGCGCGATAGCTGTTCACCGCCACCTTGAACGTCTGCTCGGGCGTGACCCGCGCGCCCTTGTACGCCAGGTTCACGATGCGCGAGCCCGGCGCTTGAGTGAGGTCCACGTCGTACGACACGCCCGCGGCCATGTCGAAGTTGTAGCCGGCGTAGCCGTTCTCGGTCAGCGGCTGGTCGTCGAACGTGTAGGTCTTGAAGTAGCGCGCCGACTGCTCGAGCGCTTCCTTAATCTCCGCACCTGTGAGTTTCACCACCACGAGCGTGTTGTCGTACGGGTACAGCCGCATGATGTCGCGCAGGTGCACGGGCCCGGCCGGAATACTCTGCGTGGGATCGAACATCGCCGCGAGCGACACGTCGGCGCCGCTGGCTTCCAACTGCGCGCGGTGGATGAACTGCCAGAGCGGATTGTCGGCGAAGTGCCCGCCGGGCGCGGTGAGCGCGACGCGCGTGTCGCAGATCGTGCTCAGCATCGCGGCCTTCGTCGCTGCTGCATACGGCGCGAGCAGGCGCGTGAGCGACGTGTCGGCTGGCACCGAGTCGGTGACCGCGATCACCTGCGCGCGGCGCGCGGTCACCGCCCACGGCGCGCCGGTGTAGGCCCGCGCCAGCGTCAGGTCCACGCGGCCCAAGCCCTCGGCCCACTTGCCCGCTTGCGTCACGAGCGCGCCGCCGATGGTCTGCGAGCCGATGGTCACATGCGTATGGCCCATGAGGATCACATCGAGCCCCGTCACTTGCGAAGCAAGTGCGACTGCAAAATTCTCGCCGGGAGCATCGCCCACGCGCTTCTCACCCGATTTGGGATCTTCTTCGAAGCCCGCGTGCACCAGCGCCACGACCACGTCGCAGTGCTGCGTCTCGCGCAGCCGCGCGACCTCACGCTTGGCGGCGTCGATCGGCGATGCGAAGCCATAGCCCGCGTACCGGCTCGAGTCCGCAAGCTGCGGCACTGCGGGAGTGGTGAGGCCGATGACGCCCACCTTGATGCCGTTCGGCAGCGTCTTCACGAGTGATGGCGCAAAAGCTTCGCTGCCAGCCTGCGCGGCGATGTTGGCGGACAGCCACGGGAAGTGGGCGGCGCCCCGGGTAAGCGCCATCCCCGCCGGCCCAAAATCGAACTCGTGATTGCCCACAGCCATCGCGTCGTACGCGAGCGCGTTCATCGCCAACGTGACGGGTTCCGGACCCACCGCCTGTGCGTGCCACACGCTCGTGAGCGGGCTACCCGCGGTCGCGTCGCCGGCATCGAGCAGCAATACGCTCTGGCCCTCGGCGCGCGCGCGCTTGATGAGCGTCGCGACTCTTGTGAGGCCGCGCGCCGCAGGCTTGTCGGCCAGATCGTCCCACGGCAGCAGCGAGCCATGGATATCGGTCGTGTGCAGGATCGTGAACGTGGCTTCTTCGGAATGGGCCAAGCGAGGCAGCGCGCTCAGGATCAGGCAGGCGATGGCTGCGAACATCCGGCGCGAGGGGCGGGCAGTCACGATTCGCATCAAGAGAGCAACCTCCGGGAGCGGCGCGTGGCGCCGCAGCGGGACAATCGCGGGAGCAGGATGGGCGCGCGACGGTAGCAGCGGCTCCGGCCCGGCACAATCACCGGACACACGCGTCGCCAGAGCCTTGTTGCGGGCCTTCGGCAGCGGTCCTAAGGTGACACTCGACGACCAGCTCGCACTGCGTTTGTCTCCCACGAGAGAGAGTCATGTCCGACCCGAATGTCTGCCCCAGTTGCGGCCGAGAGAACGCCGCCGGGGCTACCGAATGCGCCAACTGCAACTTCCCGCTCGCCGAGGCGCCTGAGCGCGTGGCGGCGATGGCGGCGGCCGGTTCCGCCGCGCCCGCGTCACCCGCACCGCCGGCGCCGCCCGTGTCGACGCACCACGCCGGTGCTCCTGAAGAGCCCGAAGCGCCCATCATCATCCCGCGGCCGGTCCGGCCCATCCGCCAGCGCAGGCCCGGTGGCCCTGAGCAGAAGCTGCAGATGCAGCTTTGGCTCGTGCTCGGCGGCCTGAGCATCCTGTTCATCCTGTACACCGCCGTGGATGGCTTCAAGAAGAACGCCCGGCCGCCAGCACAGGTCGAGGGCGCCAAGGAAGGCCAGCAGCGCGCCGCGGATCTGGCGCGCAAGACGCTCGAGGCCGACAGCAACAACGTCGCGGCCCGCATCGCGCTCGCCGACGTGCTGTACGACACCGCGAACTGGTCCGAAGCGATCATCAGCTACAAGTCGGCGATCCGCATGGATCCCTCGCGTGCGACGAGCTACGTCGACATGGGCGTCTGCTACTTCAACCTGGGCAAGATGGACGAGGCGGTCGCACTGTTCCAGAAGGCGCTCACGCTCGACCCGCAGCAGCCCATCGCGTTGTTCAATCTGGGCGTGGTCGCCGAGAGCAAGGACGATAACGACGGCGCGCTCAAGTACTACCACCGCGCCATGCAGGCGAATCCGCCCGACCAGATGGGCCAGGCGCTCACGACCGCGATCCAGCGCATCATGCAGAAGCAGGGCAAGAAGGCGCCGCCGCTGCCGGACGGCAGCACAGGCACGATGCCGCCGAGCGGGAAGTAGGCGAGAGGGGCTCGCCCAGACGAGGAACATCGCGAGGCTCTGGCGGTCGCGCGCAAGCACGACAACGCGCGAACGTTCGCCGTGAGCATCGCGCTCAGGCACGCGATAGGCGCGCCAGGCGCACGCGGCGCGGATAGTCTCACGAGTGCATTCGCTGGCCGCGAAAGGCTGTCATGGCTCGCTTTTGCCGAACCGCGCCGTAGCTCACGGCGCGGTTGACACCACCTTTCGCGGCTCCCTACTCTCGCCCCTTCCAACACGCATGCCCGCGGCCCACGCGGCCGCTTTCCATTTCCACGAAGCGAGACCCCCATGTCCAACACGCATTTCAACGTCGTCATCATCGGCACCGGCCCCGGCGGCTATGTGTCCGCGATCCGCGCCGCGCAGCTGGGCCTCAAGGTCGCCGTCGTGGAGAAGGACGAGCTCGGCGGCACGTGCCTGAACTGGGGCTGCATCCCTACCAAGTCGTGGGTCGTGACCGCGCACCTGTACGAGCAGATCAAGCGCGCCAAGGAATACGGCATCATCGTCGAGCAGCCGAAGATCGACTGGACCGCGTTGGTGGAGCGCAAGAACAAGATCGTGAAACAGCTCACGGGCGGGGTGAAGACCCTTCTGACTGGCCGCCAGGTCGAGATCTTCAAAGGCACCGCCAAGCTGACCTCGGCGAACAAGGTCGCGATCGCACTCAGCGCCGGTGGTTCCACCGAGATCACCACCGATAACATCATCCTGGCGACCGGCGCGTATGCGTGGATGCCGCCCGGCTTCGACCTCGACGGCGAGCGCGTGATCGGCAGCAAGGAAGCCTTGGATTTAAAGAGCCAGCCCAAGCGCATCGCCATCTTGGGCGGCGGCGTCGTGGGCAGCGAGTTCGCGTGCTTCTTCGCCGCGATCGGCACGCAGGTCACGCTCATCGAGATGCTGCCGCGCCTGGTCATGGCGGAAGACGAAGAGGTCTCGCAGTTGCTCGAGCGCGAGATGAAGAAGCAGAAGATCGCGCTGCACTTGGGATCCAAAGTCGAAGAGCGCAAGGACAACGCCGATGGTTCGATCACGCTCACGATCAAAAAAGGCGACGCCGTCACGACGGTCGAAGTCGACAGCGTGCTCGTGGCCACCGGCCGGCGTCCGTACTCCGAGGGTCTGGGCCTGAATACCGTCGGCCTGGGTGTGGAAGGTCGCGGCAAGATCGTGGTCAACGACCATCTGCAGACGACCGTCAAGAACATCTACGCGATCGGCGATGTCACCGACATCAAGCAGCTCGCGCACTTCGCCTCCGCGCAGGGCAAGGCGGCCGCGGAGATCATCGCCGGCCACCATGCGCAGACCAACTGGCGCTCGGTGCCGGCGGCCACGTTCACTTCTCCTGAGATCGCCAGCGTCGGCATGACCGAGACCGAGGCGCGCACCGAAGGCCGCGAGCTCAAGATCGGCCGCTTCCCGTTCCGCGCGCACGGCCGCAACATCGCCGACGGCGAGACCACCGGATTCGTGAAGCTCATCGGCGATGCCAAGACCGATCAGATCCTGGGCGCACACATCATCGGCCCCAAGGCGAGCGAGCTCATTCATGAATGCGCGCTGGCCATTGGTGCTGACCTCAACATCGCGGACCTCGCGCAGGCCATCCACGCCCACCCGACCATGATGGAAGTGATCGGCGAAGCCGCCGAAGACGCCGACGCGCTGGCGATCCACCTGCTGCGCACCGAGGCCAAGGCCGCGACGCGTTGAGGAGAATCGGCATGCAGATCCATCTGGCTGCTGTGACCGTGGACGACCAGGAGAAGGCGCTGCAGTTCTACACGAACGTGCTCGGCTTCGAGAAGGAAAAGGACATCCCGATGGGGGCTTACCGGTGGCTCACGGTGCGCGCCCCCGAAGGCCTGCCCGGCGTCGAACTGGTGCTCGAGCCCATGGGCTTCGCGCCCGCGGCGGTCTACCAGGTCGCAAGGTCCAAGGCGGCATCTTAGGCCAGTTGGAAGCGGCCTTCGGGAGAAAGCGTGGGAATGGCCGCATCAAGCAGCGCCCGCTCAGCCGCTCTTCGACGGGCCGCGATCTCGACGCGCCTTGGGGCGTGAGGCTCGACCCGTCCCTCGTCGGGCGAGGCCCGCCAGCGACGCTTCGGTTCCGGTGACATACAGCTTGGGTCCATCCATCACGCGGGCGAGAAAGGCGTTCTTTGCGTCCAGCTTGTCTACGAATTCGTCCACCGTGTAGACGACCGGATTGACCGCTCGGCGAAGCTGCCGCTCTGCGACATCCAATGCGGGGGCGATCTTGCGGAGCGACACGTTGCCGATCAGCATGACATCGACGTCGCTCTCCGCACGCTCTGTGCCACTTGCCACCGAGCCAAAGACGAACGCTGCCATGAGGCCGGTGGAGTGCGCGTGCAGAGCGTCGCGCAAGACTTCGACGATGCCAGCGGTCTTCGCCAGCAGCCCGCGGAGCTCGGGAAAGACGGGAGAGTCCGCATTCGCCCGGTAGTAGATGCGATTGCCGTCCCGTCGCACGAGCAGGATCTCGGCTCCCGCCAACCGCGCCAGCTCCCGCTGCAGGCTCGCATGATGGAGCCCCAGATGACGCGCGAGGTCGCTCAGGTACCACCAGCGCTCCGGTTGCATGAGCGTGGTCGCCAGGATGCGTTGCCGGGGGATCGTGAACAGCGCGTCGAGTATGGATGGTTTGCGCATAATACAGCAGTTTCGCTGCGATTTGCAGCGAAGTCAATCGGACCGTTACTCGTGCGTTGCTCCGAAGCACCGCGCTATCGCTTCTTCCAGACCGTCCAAACCGTCCTGATCGCTGTGAGTGGACGCCACATGAGGTGAAACCACCCATTTGCCGTGGGTGTAGAATCGCTGTGATCCGGCGTTGGGGCCGAAGGTCCATCCATGTTGCCGATCTCGCCAACCGCTGAGGTATCCATGCGCAGCATCGCTATGGCCCGTACTCTGTCGCTGTTGATCGCCCTCGCAGTATCGAGCGAACCAGCGTGGGCGGCATGGAACTCGAATGGCACCGCGCTTCGGCCGGGTTGGGTCGGTTCTTTTGAATCGCCAGTGCCGATCTCGATCGCGCCTGACGATGCGGGTGGCGCCTATGTCGTGTTCGGGAACGATGTGTTCCAATCTCGGCTGACTCGGCTGCGGTCAGACGGACAGTTCTCGGCGGGGTGGCAGCCAGACGGCCTTTCGTATTCTCAGTATCCTGACTGGCCCTACGTCCCCACCGTGATCTCGGATCAGAACCACGGTGCGTTCGTGGTCTCGGTCGTCCAATACTGTGAGGCGCATTGCGCCGGGAACCTCACCGAGCTGCGCGCACAACATGTGGTACCCACCGGTGAGTTCGCGCAGGGCTGGACGCCTGACGGGGTCGAGATCGGTAGCGGTGCCGACCGGCCGTATCCCGACTTCGACGTTCGCCAGACGCAGGTGATGCCGAACGGACAAGGCTCGGCTCTGCTCACCTGGGCGCAGACGACGACGCTTGATCGAGGTGTCGACATCTTCGAGTTGCGCGCACAACGAGTGAACGCCGACGGCTCGCTGCCTTGGGGAGCGACCGGTGTGAGCGTGCGCTCCGCAATGAACGGCAGATTCCAGCACGCGATGGTCTCCGATGGAAGTGGTGGGACCTATGTCTTCTGGGCCGACTCGCGTAGCCCGGGTGTCTATGCACAACACCTCTCCGACTCAGGCGCCGCGCTCTGGGCTCACGACGGGGTAGCGGTTCCACTCGAGCCTGCCGCGAGCAGCGGACGACTGGTCGCGGTTGCCGATGGGGCTCGAGGTGCGATCGTCGCTTGGTTGGGAAGCTCCGGGGGGCGCTCCGGGATCTTCGTCGCGCATGTCGGACCTGGTGACGCGCGGCCCTGGCACGTCGAGCGCCCTGTGGTCACGGTGGGCAGCGAGTCGCTCAGCGAACTACGTATCGCCCCGACATCGTCGGGAGGGGCCGTACTCGCATGGCTCGCGACGAATCCCGATTCCAGTGTGGCGATCCGGTCGCAGCGGCTCGACCGCGAAGGCCGTCGTGTGTGGCCGGTTCAGGCGGTCGCAGTCTGCGCCATTCCCGGCGCACGCGGGCCGCTCGCGCTTGCACCCGACGGCCATGATGGAGCTTATCTGGCTTGGGGTGACAGTCGTCCCGATTTCGCCGTCTACGCGATGCATCTCGACGGCGCCGGTGATCCCGCAGCCGGTTGGGCTCGCAATGGCACCCCCATCTGTGCACGTAGACCCTCAGTAGCCTCGCCGAATCTTATTCACTCGGTGACGCAGGTGGAGATCACCGCGGTCGGAGACGTCGGCAGGCGCCGGCTTGCATCCGTGTCTGCAGGGCGCGAGTTCGACGAGGCTGGCGGGAGTCCTCACGAGCGGTCGGTCCGGACGAACGCTTCCGCGATCGTCGCGTGGGTGGATGATCGTGAGGGCTCGTGCCCGAGTTGTGCCTTCACCGGACTCTCGCCGTACGCCCTGATGCTCGGGCCGACTGGTCCTGCTATTCCCGCGGCGACAATCGGTGCGGCTTCCGAAGTGGACGCGGCAACCCGTCAGAACCCCCTTGTGAGTGATGTCTCACGCGGGGTGGCCCTCAAGGCCCTTTCACCGATGCGCCTGCGTCTGAGCCTGCTCGATGCGAGTGCAGCACGACTCGAGCTATTCGATGTCGCAGGACGCCAAGTCTGGACGCGCGATGTCGGTCTGTTCGGCGCAGGCGACCACGAGATCACGCTCGACGTGGACTCGCGACTAGCGAATGGCGTGTACCTCGCAAGAGTCACGCAAAAGCATGCGGTAGCGTCCACACGTGTGCTGATCGTTCGCTGAACCGCGCCTGCACGAACGGGCGGTGCGGCCCCGCGGCCACACCGCCCGTTCTGCGTCTCCGCCGACCCTCGCTACCGCTTCGTCCAGGTCGTGCCCATCACGCTCAGCGCGTGATACGGGTCGCCGTTCTTTAGCCATGAGAAGAACTCGCGCAGCTTGTTCGGGTGCTTGCGCCACGACAAGCGCCACTTCTGGTTGTCGAGCATGCGCTCGGTCGTGAGCAGCGTGTCGGGGCGGTACAGGTCCACGTGGTACTTGGGCATGAAGTGCTCCTCGAGCTGGCTCAGGATCACCGCCACGTCTTCCAGGCGCACGTCGCAGTCGCGCGACAGGCTCACGTCCCACGTGAGCGTGAGGCGGCCGCCGGGGCTGAGCACGCGCGCGAATTCCTTCATGGCCTGCACGCGCGTGGGCGCATGCTCGAGCACGCTCACGCAGTAGATGGCGTCGAAGTGGCCATCCGCCCATGGCAGCTGCGCGATCGGGCCCAAGCGGTAGTCGACGCGCGCATTCAACCGCTGGTTCGCGCCATGAAACAGCGGCGTGAGCGTGGGGTCGATATCGGCGCACGACACGTCCCAGCCCTGCGACGCGAGCAGGTAAGGGAAGAACGTGATGCCGCTGCCGGCGTCGAGCACGCGGCCGGGCGTGAGGTCTTTCAGATTGTGCGCGATGTATGGGTACTCCCAGCGGCGGCTCCAGTTGTCGAGCCGGTCGCCGGTGTGCGAGTAGCCGTCTTTCCACATGCCTCGCGTCGCCGCCAGGTAGCGCGCTTGGAACGTCTCCATCTCGCGCAGCGTGTTCACCAGCTTCGGCGTCTCCAGATCCGGCATGAGCGCATAGCCATTGCGCGCGAACGGATCGGCCCCGGGCGCCGCTGCGAGCGTCGTGCGCGAGGTCACGAGCGTGTCCACCGTGAGCCTGGGAGTCGAGACCGTCTTTCCGTACGTACCCATCTGCACCTCCGTGTGAGGGCCGCTTCTGCGGCACCAGAGTTTTGTCACCGTGCTTCAATCTGAAAAGCGATTCCTTCGTGTGGCCTCGGCGCGCGTGGGCGCGTATGCTGCGCCGCCATGGACCGGAGCCTGATTCGTATGCGCGTGGCCGCGCTGCTCGCCGGCCTCTTGCTGTGCATCTCCGCGGGACCTGCGCGCGCTGCCTACCACGCGCTCGAAGAGATCCCCGTCGAGAGCGCCCTCTACGCGCAAGCCGCGCAGTTGGTCGCCAGCTACGGCACCGGGGGCGCCTTTCTGGCCTCGCAGCCGTGGGACCGCGCCGATCTGGGCCGCTTCCTCGATGCGCTGCGTACCGCGAACGCCGCTGCCGCGAGCGACCCGCTCTTTCGCAGGCTGCAGCGCGAGCTCGAGCCCGACAGCACTGCCACTGGCGGCTGGGAGCCGCTCGTGCAGGGCGAGGACGACCGCGCCTCGCTCGAGATGAGTCCCTACGTTCGTGCCGACTACGCCGAGGACCGTGCGCGCCGCGACGGCGTTGGCATCAAGCGCGACTTCCGCTTTGGCGTTCAGGGCAGTTACGCGCCCGATGCGAGCCTGCTGCTGGCCGCCGACATATTCAGCGGAACCACCTCGGCGGGGCCCCACGGGAATCCCGCCGACAGCAAACACTTCGGTCTCATCGAGGGCGTGCAGATCAACAGCTACTTCGACCGCGGCTACGCCACTTGGCGCGGTCGCCTGGGCCGCTTGCATGTGGGGCACACGTGGTTGCGTTGGGGCAGCGGACTGTGGGGAAGCATGGCGCTCTCCGATGGCGCGCGCGCGTTCGATGTGGCGCAGGCGCGCATGCCGCTGCTGCGGCGCGCGCAACTCGAATGGTTCGTCGCCGTGCTCGATCCCGCCGCGCAGACTTATCTGGCCGGACACAAGCTCGACGTCACGCCCAGCGAGCACGTGAGCTTCAGCTTCGGTGAGCTGGCCCGGTTCGATGGCAGCTCGAACATGCCGCTCTACCTGCTGCCCGTGATCCCGTACAGCCACATCGAGAAGCGCATCCTCAAATCGAGCGACATCCCCAGCGACTCGCTCAACGGCCGCGCGAAGAACAACGTCATGTGGGAACTCGACGCCGCGTGGCAGTTCCATCCCGGGATGCGCGTGCATGGCGAGGTCGCCATCGACGACATCAGCTTCAGCTCCGAGCAGCGCCCGAAAGCGCTCGGCTGGAATCTTGGAGCGATCTTGCGTCGAGCACGTCCAGCGGACGCGATCACTCTGCAGATGGAATACGCACGCGTCTACCAATACACGTACTCGGTCTTCCACCATCACGACTTCGAGTTCGGCGGGTTCCCGACCGGCTTCGCGCTCGGTCCCGACGTGGAGCGGTTCAACGCGCGGCTCGAATGGCGCCGTGGCACCGACTGGAGCTTGGGCGCCGAGGGCGTGGTCACGAACAAGGGCGAGGGCCGCCTTGGCGAGTTCTACGTGCCCGGCAGCGGCGCGGTCGACAACCTGCCGCTCTCGGGCGTCGTCGACGCCGATGCGCGCGGCGCGGTGACTTTCGACTATGCCCCGGCACCGGGACTGTCCGCCGGCGTCACCGCCGGGTATGCACGCGTGACCGCGCTCGCGCATGTCGCAGGACACGACGCGAGCGGCGCGTACGGTGCCACGCGGTTCACGCTGCGCTGGTGACACGTCAGTTGCCGACGCTATGGCCAGTCAGCACCATCCACACGGTGCCAAAGAGCACGCCCAGGTCCAGCCGCAAGCAGCGCTCACGGATGTAGCGCAGGTCGAACTCGAGCGTCTCCTGGAATGTGATGTTGTCGCGTCCCAGCAGTTTCGCCAGCGATGTGATGCCGGGCTTCACGCTCAGGATCGTCTTCGCCGAGCCGCCGTAGTACGGGATGAGTTCGGGGATCTCGGGACGCGGGCCGACCAGGCTCATGTCGCCGGAGACCACATTCCATAGGTTCGGCAGTTCGTCCAGGCTCGTGCGGCGGATGAACGCGCCCACGCGCGTGACGCGCGGGTCGTGGCCAGGATGAAAGCGCAGGTTCTGCACTTCGCTCGCCGAGTAGCGGTAATCGTACAGCTCGGGAAAGCGCTCCTTGGCGTCTACGACCATGCCGCGGAACTTCCAGAACCGGAACGGGCGGCCGCCGCGGCCGATGCGCGTCTGGGTGAAGAATGCCGGGCCCGGCGAATCGAGCCGCACTGCGATCGCCACGGCGAGCAGGATGGGGCTCACGCTTAGCAGACCGATCGCCGCCAGTAGGCGGTCCATGAGGTCCTTGCAGAACTCACCCATGCGCGAGTAGCGGCCCACGGTGAGCCATTCGCCGGTCTCGCCGTCGACCGCTTCGCCGAACCGGCCTTCCGAGACGCTTTCGAGTGTGCTGCGAAGGCGCGACAGCAGCTCGACGCGCGCTTCGGTGTCTTGCATTATGTCGACGACTCCGGGAGCGCCGAGCGGATCACGCGGGCTCATGCGGCCTCCTTGTAGGTCTGCGGTTCCTCGGCGCCGGTGAAGACCGTGCCGGCCGCGAGGTAGCGCTTCGCGACCTTCTTCACGGCAGTGATCACATCGTTCACGTCGCTCTCATCCATCGACGCCGACAACGGCAACGATACAGTCGTGTCTCCGATCGCTTCGGCGACGGGGAAATCGCCGCGCTTCGTGCCGACGTGTTCGCGGTACCAGCGGTGCAGATGCACGGGGATGAAGTGGATACCGGTGCCGATGTTCTCGGCGCCCAGCGCCTGCACGAATTCGTTGCGCGAGCAGGCGAGCGCTTCCGGCCGCAGCCGCAGCGTGTACAGGTGCCGCGCATGGCGCGTGTCCGCGGTGTCGTGCACGGCCGGTGTGTTCACGCAGTCAAGGTTCGCGAAGGCCGTGTCGTAGCAAGCCCAGATCTGCTGACGGGTGATCAGGTTGCGCTCCAGGCGCGCGAGTTGGTGCAGACCCAGCGAAGCCTGCAGATCGGTCATGTTGTATTTGTAGCCGGGCTCGGTGGTCTCGTAAGGCAGGAATCCGCCGGGTGAGTAGCGCTTCCACGCGTCTTTATCCAGGCCGTGCAGACGCATCGATTTGAGGCGTGCGTGCGCGGCTTCCCGGGTGATCGTCAGCATGCCGCCTTCGCTCGTCGTGAGGTTCTTGGTCGCATAGAAGCTGAAGGCCGTGAACGGGCTGATCGAGCCCACCTTCTTGCCGCGGTACCAGGTCTCGGCCGCGTGCGCGGCGTCTTCGATCACCGTGAGCCCATGGCGCGCGGCGATCTCGCCGATCGCGTCCATGTCGCAGGGCCAGCCGCACATGTGCACGGGGATGATCGCCTTGGTGCGCGGCGTGATGGCGTGCTCGAGCTGCGAGACGTCGATGTTCTGCGTGCGCTCGTCCACGTCCACGAACACCGGCCTCGCACCCACGTGCGTGATCACGTTCGCGGTTGCGCAGAACGTGAGCGTGGTGGTGATCACCTCATCGCCCGGGCCCACGTTTGCGGCGATCAGCGCCAGATGCAGCGCGGCCGTAGCGGAGTTGACCGACAGCGCGTAAGGCGCTTGCGTGTAGGCGGCGAAGTCCTCTTCGAAGCGGATCGCCTTGGGTCCGAAGCCGATCCAGCCCGAGCGAAGCGTATCGACCACTTCGTCGATCTCGTCCTCGCCGATCAATGGCCGGCCGAACACCAGGAAGTCCGGACGAACCGGACGGCCCCCTTCGATGGCAAGCGTATGCATGACTGCGACCCCCCTCGGACACCACTCTCGTGAGAGCAGTGACGCGATCGCGTTTGAAGAGGCACGCAGGATGCTGCGCCCTCCACCGGTCATGGCACCGGTAGCGGCCTGCGAACCCATGGAATCCCAACGTTTCGAAGATCGGCTGCCCGAGGGGGGCACCCCGTCGCGTGGCCGCGACGTCCTGCAACGATTCAATTCTTTTTCGGCATTGCAGACTGCATTCTTCACATCGATAACACCAAGATCCGGTGTGTTTCGCGACTTTGCCGTCGGTGTTTCAGGCCGCCAGCCGGGACGCCGCGAAGGCTGGTGCGGGTCTGCCAGTCGCTTGCGCCAGCAGCGCCCCGAGCGCCGCCGCGCGGCGCTCCAGCGTGAACTCGGCCAGCACGCGCGCGCGAGCGCGCGCTCCCGATTCGCGGCTGTGTGCCAGCGCAGCGCGGATCCCGGCCGCGACCACTGCGGGATCCTGTGACTCGACGACCACGCCCGCGTCGCCGGCCACCCACGGCAGCGCGCCCGCGTTCGTGACCACCGGCGCGGCGCCGCAGAGCATGCTCTCGGCGAGCGAGAGTCCGAACGCCTCGTGCCGTGAAGCCTGCACGACCACGTCGGCGCGCCACATCATGGCGACCTTGTCGGCGTGCGAGAGCTTGCCGGTGAGCGTCACGTTGGAAGTGGCGACCACGCGCAGGTGCGCCGCCGCGTCATCCATCCATGGCCCCACCAGCACGAAGCGCGCCTCGGGCACCAGTGCCGCCGCACGCACGAACGTCTCGAGTCCCTTGCGTGTGAGGTTGCTGCGATTCACTCCGCCCGTGGTGATCACCAGACCCGCTTCGCGCTCGGCGCTGTGCGCGTAGCGCGCGGGCTCAAGGCCCAGCGGCACCATCGAGCACTTGTGCTTGTCCACACCCAGCACCTGCAACTCGCGCATGGTGAAATCCGAGATGCCCACCACGTGCGTGGCCAGGTTCATGACGGCCCGCGCGATCAAGCTCTTGAAGCCGCCGCGCTGATGGCCGTAGTCGATGCCCGGCAGGCACGCGGTGTCGTAGCCGCCCACCGTGAGCACGAACGGCTTACCGGCCATGCGAAAGCACAGCGCCGGCAGCAGTGCGTGCCAGCTGGCGAACCAGCTCATGCCCACGTCGTGCGCGCGCGCGATCTGCCACGTGCGCAGCGGCTGCGGCCAGCGGCTGCCCCACGTCGTCACGGTCACGTCGTGTTCCCGCGCGAGCGCGCGCAGGTCGATGTCGATGTATTCGCTCAGCTCGCGATAGAAGTAGGCGATGCGGGACATGGGCGTAGGGCTTTCGGTGTCGCCGCTCACGCGGCTGCGGTTTGCAGGGTGCCGGTGCGCTTCGCGAGCGCGTCGTCGAGGATCTGCGTGAGGCGATGCTCGTTGGCGTATCCGGAGCTCAGGCAACGCAGCAACCCCGCGCGGGCGATCGCGGCGCGTTCGTCTTCATGCGCCAGGTAGTAGCGGACCTTGTCCAAGAGGTCGCGGTCGTTATCGAAGAACACGGCCTCGACGCCATCGCGGAACATCTCCATGTGCTCGTCAGTGCGCTCGGCCAGCAGGAAGCCGCCGCACGCTGGCACCTCGACGCTGCGGGTCGTCATCTGGTCGCGGTTCACGCGGCGCAGGAAACCCAGGTTGATGCGGAAGCTCGAGAGCGCCTTGGCGTAGTCGTGATCCCAGAGCGGGCGGCCTTCCACCCGTAGGTTCGGCGCCGACTTCCACCGGGGCCACGGGCCCCACACTCGCACCGGTACGCCGTTCGCGGCCAGATAGCGCATCGACTGCTCGCGCGCCTTCTCGGGCCAGCCCACGAAGCCCACATCGCCACCGAAGGCGCGCGCCAGTTCGGGTGTGACCACGTGCGGATGATGGATCTCGGGCGCGAAGCCCTTGCCGACAAAGAACGCATCGCGAGCGCCGGCCGCGAGCAGTTCGGGGATGTTGAACGTCTTCGTGCTCACGTGCAGGTGATAGAGCGGCAGGCTCTCGCGCCACTGCCACGACTGGTTGCGCGGGTTGAACATGTCGTCGCCCGAATAAGCCAGAAAGATGGCGGCGGGCCATCGCGCTTGCAGGGTCTGCACCGTCTTCGGCTCGATCGTGAGCGGCTTGTCGAACCACACGACCCCGGGCTCGAAGCTCTGGGGAACCCGCAGTAGCCTTTCGTTGGCGCGCGACTCGTCGATGGCGCCGATCAGGCGGTTGCGCACGCGCCATGCGAACGTGGAGCGGCGCTCGTGGACCTTACCGGGCACGGTGTCGATGCCCATCACCTCGTGGCCGAGCGTGCGCAGCGTGACCATGCGCTGGCGGCAGGTGCCGCCGGGATTCAGCGTGCCCACATACAGGATCCGGGTCATTCTACATGCCCGGAGGACGCGGCCGCCGGCCGCGTGTAGTCGCCGGGAACCGCGTCTGCGCCCGGCCGCGTGTGGCGGCCGCCGCGCGTGAGCCAGAGCAGCGCGAGGGTGCAGGGCACGATATGGGTGAGCAGCGTCTCGAACTGCGAGGCGATGATGCCCTCCACGATGTGCATGCACGTGAGGAAGATGTAGCCGTACAGCAGCAGCGCGCCCGGGCCGCGGCGGGCCATGCCATAGCCCACGCGCATGAATATGCCGAGCAAGGCGCAGCCGATGATCACTCCCGGTACGTGCCAGTTCAGGTACAGCTCGCCTGGCAATGACGCGCTCACGTACGTCATGGCGCCCCAGTGAACGTCGGGCATGTACTGCGTGGGGAACACCAGGCCGAAGCTATCGGGCTTGCCCGGCCACAGCAGGCGCGGGATCCAGAACGTGAACAAGTCCAGCAGCGACTTGCCCCACTGGAACGGTAGCTCGGTGCCCGTGCGGTGCAGGATGAGCATGAAGCTGTCGGCGCCGTACGCGCGGTTGAAGAGCAGCAGTAACGGCGCGTCGTGATTCTGCCAGTACAGGTCGAACGCGCTCAGGTTGAGCAGGCCCAGTGCGCGATAGGCGTAGAAGAACGGGAAGAGTGCCGCGAAGAATGCGAATCCCAGCAGCAGCTTCACCAGCGCGATGCGCTTGACCAGGAAGTGCCGGAAGAGCCACGGCAGGAAGAGTGTGCGCAGCAGCAGGAACTTGGAACTGCTGAACAGGTAGATGGGCATGCTCAGGCCCAGGCCCAATATGAGGTAGTGCGCGAGAAAGTGCTTATCGTTGCGCATGAGCAGCCGGATCATGTGGATGTGGAATCCCACGACCGCGAACTCGGTGAGGGCGATGAGCCACCAGTACCCCAGCGCGCCTTCACCGCCCGTCATCATGGGATTCGCGGCGGCGCCCATGAAGCCACCGGCCGTCTTCATGCGGCTCATGGCCGCGCTGATGCCCAGCGTCATCAAGCACACGACCACCGGCGTCACGCGATTCGCGCGCCAAGGCGCCGACAGCATGGGCAGTTGCTGTGTGATGCGCACCGCCTGGCGCTTCGCCCACGGCGAGTGGAACGCCGCGAACGCGGCCAGCAGCCCGAGCGCCGAGTAGAGGTTCATCCAGCCCACGAGCATGCGCACGTGATCGGTGCCGCCATCGCCGATGTCGCGTAGGTACGGGCTGTCGGTGAACGTGAGCACGCCGATGCCGCGCAGCAGCAGCGACATGGAATAGTAGAGCGTGAACAAGGGAAAGACGTTGCCGGCATCGAGGCCGCCTTCGCGGATCACAAAGGGTAGTACCGACGCCGCGGCGAAGCCAACACCTGTCACCCACACGAACGTGTGTGACGAGAACGGCTGTACCAGCAGCGATGCGGCGATCCACGCGAGCGTGACCAACGCCCCGACATGCCAGCCGTTCAGGCGCAGTCGCACGCGCGTGGCCGGCCGCGGCACGGCGAGCGCGCCGGGCATGGGAGCGATCGCGCTCATGCGGCTCTCTGCAGCGCGTGAGCGGCATCGCGCGGCGCCAGTGCCGGCGCGTGCGATGCGGCGCGCGGATGCGTGCAGACGAGCGCGGCCAGGAAGCCCGCACCGTAGGCCATGTGCATCGCCGGCAGCGCGGCGCCCAGCAACAGCGCCGCACGACCATGGCCGCGCGCGAGCAGCGCGCAGATGGCCACGAACAGGAAGCTCGCATAGAGCGCGGGCGTGACCAGCGCGAGTGCCACGATGCCGGTGGTCAGCGTTGCCGCCACGCCGCCGGTAAGCGCCAGCAGGAACGCAGCCGGTACCAGATGCCGCGGCGACGACGGCCACCCGCCGCGCATACGGATCACGCGCACCTTCCAGAAGCCATAGGCGAGATATTGACGCGCCAGCGCGCTCAGCGAGCTGCGGCTCCAGTAGTCGACGAGTTGCTCGTGCAGCATATGGATGCGCCCGCCCGCGCGGTGCAGGCGATCGCTGAACTCGTCGTCCTGGTTGCGCACCAGGGCTTCGTCGAAGCCGCCGAGCATCTCGAATACCTCGCGGCGCCACACGCCGAAGGGCAGGTGATCGACGTCGCGCGACTCGCGCGCCCAACGGAAGCTCGCGCCGCCCACACCGAAGGGCGTGCTCATGGCAAGCGCGATGGCATCGGCCATCGCCGTGCCGCCTTGCGCGCGCACCGGGCCGCCCGCGCACGCGAGCGAGGGATCGCGCCGCAGCGCCGCGACACCGGCCTTCACGTAGTGACCCGGAATGCGGCAGTGGCCGTCGACGCGCACGATCACATCGCCGGTGGCCTCGCACAGCGCCCGGTTGAGCCCCTGCGCCACGAACTTCGCATGGTTGTGCACGAGCCGCACGCGCGAATCGCGCGCGGCAATGCGCAGCACTTGCGCGACCGTGCGGTCGGTGGACGCGCCGTCGGCGACGATGATCTCGAGCCGCTCGTAGTCCCATTCCTGCGAGCGCACGGCGTCGAGCGCGCGAGCGATGAAGCGCTCTTCATTGCGCACCGCGAGAAGCACACTCACGCGCGGCGTGCCGGGCAACGGCGGCAGCATGGCGAGACGGGCGGCCAAGGGCGGAGTGCGTGGGTTGGCGCTCATGACGCCGCTTCTTGCTGCATGCGCGCCGGCAGCGGCACCAGCCGGAACGCAAGCGCGAGCAGTGCATACAGAAGGCCGCCCGCGATGAGCACCGGGATCGCTGGCCATGTGAGGAATCGCGCGATGCCCCACACCGCGCCGAGCGCGGTGGAAAGAAGCAGTGCCCCCATGGCACCGTGCGCCATGGCGCGCTTGGGCAGCACACGGCGCAGCGTCACCAGGTACACGCCGCAATTGAGCGCGAAGGCCATTGGCAGCGTCGCCGCCGCGCCCACGCTGCCATAGCGCGGCACCAGCACGGCGGCGGCGCCGACCATGAGCGCCAGCGCCACGATGTTCACCCGCGCGCGCACCGCTTCGCCGCCCACCGCGAGGCACGCCTGTTCGAACAGCCCCGACGCCGTGTAGAGCGGCAGCGCCAGTGCGCCTACGCGCAGCGCCGCGGCGCCGCCGGCGTAACGCGCGCCGTAGAGCGCCGTCAGGATCTCGCGCGGCCACAGCGTGAGCGCGAGGGTGGCGGGCACCGACACCAGTAGCATCATGCCGGCCAGGCTCGAGAGCGCGTCGATGAACGTGCGCGAATCCGGCTTCGAGCGCGCGAGTACCGGGAAGAGCGGCCACCAGAGCACCGAGAAGACGCCGATCATGGCGATGAGCAGGCGGTAGCCCGACGCAAAGAGGCCCACCGCTTGTGCGTCTCCAAAGACACCCACGAGCAGCACCGGCGACTGCGCGCAGCCGATCGCTGCCACGGCGCCGAGCGAGTACACGGCCGAGCGCCTCGCATGTGCGCGCCACGCGGGCATGAAGCCTGGCTGCGGACGCGTGATCACGCCGCGGCGCAGCAATCGCGGCGTGGCCACGAGTGCGGCGCAGGCGAACGAACTCGCCCACAGAAGCGTGGCCATGGCCGGCGTGGGAAAGTGCGGCAGCACCAGCAGCGTGCCGGCCACGAGCGCGACCGCGCCCGCGATGTTGGCCAGCGCAAGGCCGCGAAAGTCCTCGGCGGCGCGCAGTGCCCAGTCGGCGAACGCGGAGTACGTGAGGAAGAAGATCATGGCGCCGCCGATGGCGAGCTTCTGCTCGACCGGAGCCGGCCACGCGAGCAGCGCGAGCCCCGAGACCACCGACAGCGCCGATGCGGCGAGCACGCGCGCGCTCCAGAACAGGCCGCCCAGCGCGGCCGCGCCAGGCTCCTGCGCACCGCGCGCGCGTGCGAGTTCACGAGTGGCGTACGCGCTGTTCACCGCCGCATCGCCCGCCAGCCACACATATTGCGTAAGCGCCAGCGCGAACGCGTAACGGCCGAAGCCGCTCACCGGCAGCGCGCGCGCGCATGCAAAGGCCATCCACAGCGAAGTGCCGCGCATGGCCGCATCGCTCGCCACGTTCCACGCCAGGTTGCCGGCCAAGCGCGCGCGCCATGAGTTGTTCGCGGCCTCCGGCGGCACGGACTCGGGCGTGGTGTCGGGCTCGGGCAGGGCGGGCTCCTGCGGCGCCACACTCATGCGGCACGCGCCTCGGCGACCGCAGCGGCCACCTGCCGCTCGCGTGGCCAGCACCACACGGCGCCGGCGATCAGGCCCAGCAGCAGACCCGCCACCGCCATGATCGCGCGCTTCGGCGCGCTCGCGAATGCGGGCGGCACGGCCGGGTCGAGCACGTTGATCACCGGCACGTCGCGGTTCTCGTCCACCTTGGCCGTCTCATACTGGCGCGTGAGCGCGAGCACGACTTCTTCGCGCGTGCGCGCCTCGCGCATGAGGCGCGTCTGTTCCAGCATCAATCGCGGCGAGCCGTCCACATGCAGGTTGTTCGTGCGGAAGATCGTGGCGGCGCCCTCTGCGCTTGAGAGTTCCCGCTCCGCGGTGGCGAGTTGCTCTTCGACGAAGCGCCGCGTCGCGCCCGCTTGCGTCATCATGCCGCGCATGACGATGTCCTGCAGCCGCGCGCACGCCGCATTCGCGACCGCAGCGGCAAGCATGGGATCCGAATCTTTGATGCCGACGCGCATCAGGTTCGTGCGGCGGTCGAGCGCGATGTCCAAGCGCTCGCGTAGCTCCTTGAGCGCCAGTTCCGTGCGCTGCGGGCTCACCGTGCCGGGCATGATGTGATCGATCAGTTTGTACGAGCGGCCCTGCGCGGTCACGAACGATTGATCGAGCAGCGTCTCCAGGAGCCGGCGGCTGCGCAGGATGTCGGGGTAGGTGAGCGCGTTGCTCACCGACGAGCTCGACTTGAACCCCAGCGCTTCAGCCGACAAGCCCAATTGATCGAGCGCCGAGCCGCCGCCGGGACGCGGGGCCTCGAGCACCGTGCAAGTGGCCACGTACGTGGGCGGGATCACGAACGCCGCGCCGATCGCCGCGCAGATGCCGATGCGCGTGCGCGCCTTCCACAGGCCCTCGGCGACCGGCCGCAGGTCCGGCATGCCGCTCGGCAGGCCGTCCTCGAGGAGTCCGTTCGCCAGGCCGGGAGAGTCGGCGGCTGCCGTGTTCACGAGTCCCTCCGCGCGTGGCGCGGTCAGGTGCAGGACCGGGTCCTTCATCACTTGGTCGTCTGATGGATGAGGAAGAACGTCGTGGCCGCGCTCGCGAGCACACTCATGAGCGTGGCGAAGTCCTTCAGGTGGTCCCGCGTGTCACTCGCGGGGCGCGCCGGCACGACGATGCGGCTGCCGGGCTCCGGCCGGCCACCGCGTTGCACCTGGCCGGCGGGTGAGACCACGACGACACCGCGACGGTCAGCGTCCTGGCGGAAGCCGCTCGCCTGCGTCACGTAGTAGTTGATGCCGGCACCCGGCGTGTAAAGCGCGGTCACCGGCGCGAACACCGCGCCTTCGATACGCACGGTCGGCATGTAGCGCGGTATCACCAGAGTGTCCCCAGGCATCATCACGAGGTTATCCAGGCAACGCGCGTCCTTGATCGCGCGCGGCAGGTCGATCGCCAGCTCGGCGCCACCCGTGCGGTGGAAGCGCGAGCCGCGCGGATACGCCTGGTCGCTCAGGCCGCCGGCGCGACGCACAAGGTCGGCCACTCGCTCATCGCGGCGCGTGAGCGCATACGTGCCGGGGAAGCGCACCTCGCCATCGAGCACCACGAACATCTGCTGCGTGTAGAGCGGATCGCGGCGGATGAACACGGCGTCGTTGGGTTGCAGCATGAATGTGGTCGACGCGCTGGCCGCCGAGAGATCGCGCGAGACCGGGACCTCGAGCGTGTCGGCCTTCTGTCCGCCCGCGGTGACGCGCGCGACTTCGGCGCGCACGGCGAACGCATCGTCGGTGAAGCCACCCGCGCGCATGAGCACGTCACTCAGCGTCATGCCCTGGAGCAGTTCGTAGGTGCCGGGCGAGTGCACGAGCCCATGCACCGTCACGCTCTGGCGGTCGTTCAGATCCCACAGCGAGCGGACCGACAGGTCGTCCATGGCGGACAGTTCGATGTCGTCACTTGTTTCGTGCGCGAGCGCGCGGGCCGGCGAGAAGCGCAGCATCATGCGCGTCGAGTCTGGCAGCGTGCGCGTGATGAGCGCATGCTCCAGATAGGCTTCGGGAGTGGTGCCGCCTGCTGCGGCGAGCACGTCGGAGACGCGCATGCCGGGACGGAACTGGTACTGGCCAGCGTGCGTCACGCCGCGGCCGGTGATCGTGACCACGTTCGCGCGGCGCTGCGGCAGCGCGCGCAGGCACAGCGAGTCGCCGTCGGTGAGCGCCACGTCCTGCGATGCATCGCTCAGCACCTGCGAGAGATTCACGTCGACCGAGATGCGGCCCTGACCGCGCAGGCTGTCGCGCATTGCCAACGGCACCACGCGGTCGATCTGTGCGCTCGAGAGATCGGCCTCGGGCAGCACGCCGCCCGCGATCTCCATGAGCGAGCGCAGCTGCTCACCGTCGCGTAACTCGTAGAAGCCGGCGCGGCGTACCGGGCCGGCCAGGCGCACGCGGCGCGCGGCCGCGGGCACGAAGATCACATCGCCATTCTCGAGGCGCGGCATCTCGGGCCCGGGCGTGCCAAGGATCACGTGATACAGGTCGACGCTCGCCACGAGCTTGTTGCCGCGCAGGATGCGCACGTCACGCAGCGAGCCGTCGCGCTGCGGGCCGCCCGCCGCGTACAGCGCGTTGAGCACGCGCGAGACCGAACTGATCGTGTAGCCGCCCGGCCGCACGACCTGACCGAGCAGGAACACCTGGATGCTGCGCAATCGGCCGAGCGAGAGCCGCAGTGACGTGGTGGAGCGCTGGCCTGCGGGACGCAGGCCCGAGTAGACCTTGCCCAACGCGCTGCGCACGCGCGCCTGCGCCTGTTCCAGTGTGAGGCCGTTCACGCTCACTTGGCCCACGTCGGGCAGCGTGATCACGCCTTCGCGGCTCACGCTCAGCGTGAGCGAGAGCTGGTCGTCGCCCCACAGCGTGAGGGACACCTCGTCGCCGGGGCCCAGCGGATACTCTTCATCCACGGGACCGTATGCGAGCGGCTCGAACGTGGTGGGCGAGTAGTGGAAGATCTCGAAGCCGAACGGCTCGTTCGCATCCGCCAGCGGCCGCACATTCGGCGCCAGGCTGTCGGGCTTGATCGCCGGTGGGTTGGACTCGGTCGCCGCCTGCACCTTGCGGCGCGCGGGCGCGGCATCCGTTGCGCCATGCGCATCGGAGACGCTCGCTTCACGGAGCTTCTCCTGGATCTGGGCCTGCGTCATGCCGCTCTGCTGGACGAGCGCCTGCGCTTGAGCGGCCGCCTCGGGCGGCAACACACCCTGGGCTTGCACTCGGGAGACGGACGCGGCGCACAGGATAGCGGCGAGCAGCGACGCCGGCTTGATCAAGGAGCGAAGCTTCACGGTGGTTCCCTCGGATACCGGCAGCGCCGGGTGGACGAAAGTCGCCGAGCGGCCGGGGGATGGCCACGCGGTGCGTTCACGCGAGATCGCGTGAGCGCGGAAGACGTTCCGCATGAGGTTCCGGTCGCATTCCGGCGGAAAGCCGCGAGGCTGCTGCGCTCTCCGTCCGAGGGGGCGGTGCGGCGCAGCGGCGAATGACGATCGGGATCTCGTGTCTCTCGTATTGCAATGTCGGCGTCGTTGCAGGGTCCGCGGAGACGTCCACGATCACATGATCCGTGGCCCAACGGTGCGGTCCCGCCCGTACAAATGCCTTATCGGTCGGGCACTCCGGCCGCTTGAGTGCATTCTGCGACGGTGCCATGCCGATTGGTTGACATGCCCCAACCACCTGCCTAGCGTCGCCCGGAACCCGTTGCCGCCAAAGCGCGAGAGGCCATTGCATTTGCACCGCACGCAGACCTATACGCTCGTCTTCGCCGTCGCCGCCGTGGTCGTGACCGCGCTTTCCACAGCGCTCGCGTACCAGGGCGTGCAGGAGGCCTTCGAGCGCGCGTTCTCGAGGCGGTTGCTGCAGTTCGCCAATCTGGCGGTGTCGCAGATGATCGTGCGCGACGTGGAGCAGGCTGCGCTTCAGGGTGCGGACAGCGATGCCTATCTCGCCCTTGAAGCGCAGCTCGAGCCCATGACGAGTGGCGCGGCCGTGGCGGACCTGGCGATCCTCGATGCGAACCGCCACACGATCTACGATCGCAACGATGCCGGCACGCGCGTGGGCGAGATATCGCCCTTCGATTCGCTCGCGCATGCCGCGCTCGGCCGCGCGCTCGCGGGCCACACCTTGAATGCGCCGCCCTACGCGGTGCATGGCGTTGCGATGCGCGCGGTGTTCGTGCCCATCCGTGACGGCGCCAGGACGGTCGCCGTGCTCGCCATGGCCGCGAGCCCCGACTGGGCGGGCGAGCTCGTGCGCCTGCAGCGGCGGCTGTTCGTGGTCGCGCTCGTGAGCGTGCTCGCGATCTTCATCCTGGCCGGCATCCTCATGCGTCAGGCCGGCAAGCAAGTGCAACTCGAGCGCCAGCTCTCGCGCAGCGAGAACCTTGCGGCCATGGGCCGGCTCACCGCGACGCTCGCACACGAGATCAAGAACCCGCTCGCCATCATCCGCGGCTCCGCCAGACGTCTGGCCAAGCTGGAACCCGAAGCGCAGCGCATGGCCGATTCGGTGGTGGAAGAAGTCGACCGCCTCACGCGAACCGTGGGGCGCTATCTGCAGTTCGCGCGCAGCACGCCTGAGCCCAACGGCACCGGCGACGCGACCGGCGCGCTCACCGCGACCTTGGACCTGCTCGAAGGCGAGTTCATCCAGCGCCGCTGCAACTTGATCCGCGAGGGCGACTTTTCGCGCGCGCCGGTGGCGCTCGACGATGAATCGCTCAAGCAGGTCTACCTGAACCTGGTGCTCAACGCGCTCGAAGCGATCGGCGAGGGCGGCACGGTGCACGTGAGCGTCGCGCGCGAGGGTCCGCACCTGCGCGTCGAGGTCCTCGACGACGGCCCGGGCATCCCCGCCGACATCCTCAAACGCGTGGGCGAGCCTTTCCAGACCACCAAGGCGCAGGGTACCGGCCTGGGGTTGTTCCTCTGCCGGCGGCTCGTGCAGAGCGCGGGCGGCGCGCTTGAAGTGGACAGTCCGCAAGGCGGCGGCGCGCGCGTCCGGGTACGGTTTCCGCAGCGGGGTTGAAACCCGGGGCGGAAAGGCCGATAACTCTCATCGAATCGCTCCTCCAACCCATCATCGGGAGTTCCGCGTGAGAGTCCGTCTGCCGGTCATCGCCACCCTGCTCGTGCTGCTGTCCGCGACCGCGGCGCTCGTCGTGCTCACAGGCTGTTCGCAGCGCCACCACATCGAGGTGCAGTCCGACGTCTGCTGGGACGGCATCATCAATGAGGACCAGCGGGTGACCGAGTGCGGCAACGTCTCCTACAAGGTGACCGGAAAGCTGAAGTGCGTCGTGCTGCAGAAGCAGAACGCGAATGGCTACCTGCGCGTGCGCATCGATAGCCGCGCGTGGACCGAGACGACCGAGGCCTTTGGTATCGTGACGGTGTGCCAGTGAGCCTCGATGCTCGCTGCGCGGTGGCGCGCGCGTGAAGGTCCTGGTCGTTGACGATGAGGTGAAGAACGCCGAGCTCACCGCAGCCGACTTGCGCGATGCCGGTCATGATGCGGACTACGTGCGAGGCGGCAACGAGGCGCTCAAGAAGCTCGAAGCGTCGCGCTACGACGCCGTGATCACCGACCTGCGCATGCCCGCGCCCGATGGCATGGCGCTCTTGGACCAGATCAAGCAGCGCTGGCCCGGCATCGTGGTCATCATGATGACCGCGTATGCGCACCTCGATACCGCGCGCACGGCGCTCAAGCACGGCGCATGGGATTATGTGGAAAAGGAAGGCGACTTCACCGACGTGCTCGTGCGGGCGCTCGCCGATGCCGCCGAGCGGCTTACCTTGCAGAGCGCCAACGCGCAACTGTCGGCGCAGGTCGCCTCGCTCAAGCGCGACTCATTGGCTGTGGTGGGCGACGCGCCCGCCACCCTGCGTTCGCTCGACATGGCGCTCAAGGTCGCGGTGACCGATTCGACCGTGATGCTGCGCGGCGAGAGCGGGTGCGGCAAGGACCTGTTCGCGCGCACGATCCACGCCGCCAGCAAGCGCGCGGCGGGCCCGTACGTGAAGGTCAACTGCGGCGCGCTGCCCGAGGCGCTGCTCGAGAGCGAGCTGTTCGGCCACGAGAAAGGCGCATTCACCGGCGCCGTGCGCCAGAAGCCCGGTCGCTTCGAGGATGCCGCGGGCGGGACGCTCTTTCTGGACGAGATCGGCGAGCTGCCGATCGCGCTGCAAGCGAAGCTGCTCCAGGTGATCGAGGAGAAGCGCTTCACGCGCGTGGGTGGCAACCAGACGCTGCAAGTGGATGTGCGCATCCTCGCCGCGACCAACAGGGCACTGGAAGAGATGGTGGCCGAGCGCAGCTTCCGCGAGGACCTGTTCTTCCGTTTGAATGTGTTCCCGATCGTGCTGCCGCCTTTGCGCGAGCGCACCGGCGATATCCCCAAGCTCGCCGCGCACTTCCTGCGCACCCGCGGTGCCACCGCCGAAAAGCTCTCGCCCGCGGCCGCGCGCGCGCTCGAGGGCTACTCGTTCCCCGGCAATATCCGCGAGCTCGAGCACACACTGGAACGCGCCATGATCCTGGCCGGCGCCGATACCATCGAACCCGAGCATCTGTTGTTCGCCGGCTCGGCCGCCGCCAAGTCGCCATCGTTCGGCCCCGGCTGGGTGCCCGAGATCCCCGAGGGCGGCCTGGACCTGGAAGTGCTCGAGCGCGAGCTCATCTTGAAAGCGCTCGAGCGCGCGAACGGCAACAAGAGCGCGGCCGCCAGGCTGCTGGGGCTCACGCGCCGCACGCTCTATTCGCGCATGGAGAAGCACGGCCTGCGCAAGCCGGGAGAGGGCGAAGAGAGCGAAGCGGCCGCCGAGTAGCGCCACGCCGGGCGCGAGTCGTGTATCCTGCCCGCGCCATGAACCTCATCCGCGGCTGGCTGTTCGACAACATCGGTCTCAAGCTCACGGCACTGCTGCTGGCGGTGCTCGTGTACTTGAACGTGTACACCGACCGTCCCGCGAGCATGCTGATCTCGTTCCCGATCGAGTACGCGGACCTGCCCGATTCGCTCACGCTCTCGGGCGCGGCACCGGCGCTCGCGCAGGCGACGCTGCGCGGCACGGGCAAGCAGCTGATCGCGCTGCAGCTGCGCGAGCCGCGGCTCAAGGTGTCGCTGCTGGGTGTGGCGAGCGGGCCGTTCCGCCAGACGCTCGCGCCCAGTGACCTGCCCTTGGCGGCCGGCGGCGGCGTGACGGTCGAGAACCTGATGGGCCCGCGCATCCTGGAGCTCAACATCGACCGCAAGGCCAAGCGCGAGGTGCGCGTCGTGGTGCACCTGGATGGCCGCGCCGCCGACGGTTACGCGTGGGACGGCATCGCGCAGTTGGACCCGCCCATGCTGCGCGTGACCGGGCCGCTCAAGGTGCTCGCGACGCTGGACTCACTGTCGCTCTCGCCGATCAAGATCGACGGCAAGCGTGACACCTTGCGTGTGGACGCGGCACCCATGGCGCTGCCGGACTGGTGCACGATCGATCCGGCCGTGGTGCACGTGAAGCTGGCGCTGGTTCGCAAGAGCAACTGAGCCGCAAGGCGAACGCAGCGCCAGCTTCACCCGCCGCGTCAGTGCTTCGCGGGCGGACGCCGGCGCTCGAAGTCATCCGGGTCCTCGCTCGCGAGCTTTTTCGCGTCGTCGATCGCGCGAGTGAGCGCCGCGGCGCGGTCCGGATCCGTCGCCGCGGCCTTGTCCTTGAGGATGCCCAGGAGCCGCACCTGCGCCTCGCGCAGCGCGTCGGCCGCAGGCACGTCCGCATCGGGTACCACGCCCACGCCTTCCCAGTCCTTCTTGGTCACCGGATTGATCGGGCGGCCCATGGCGATGAACGCCGCGAAGTGCTCGTTCAGCCGTACGAACCCGCCCGGATGCGCAGCGCCGGCGGTGGTCTGGCCGCAGAGCGTGCCCAGTTTCATCGTCTGCACGTCGTAGGAGAATTCCTCGGCGCACGAACCCGTGCGATGGCTCGTGAGCACGTACACCGGCCTGCCCAGGTAGCGCGGCCCGGGCACGTACGGCGCGGTGTAGAACTGCTCGGTGCGATCGTCCTGACGCATGTAGAACGTGTTGATCAGCCGCCGCTCGCCGGGCTTGGTGAGGTAGGTGATGAGCGTGTTGAGCAGCACCGGATCCCCGCCGCCATTGCGGCGCAGGTCGATGATCAGCGCATCGGTGTTGGCGAGCCAGTTCATGGCCGCGACCGCCACCGGCTGAGCGTCGGGATCGCTGGAGAACGCGCGCAGGTCCAGATAGCCGATGTTGCCGGGCAGACGGCGCAACTGCTCGAAGCCGAAGTTGCGCAGGCGGTCGGCCTCGTGCTCGCGTTGGATCTCGGCGGGTGGCGGCGCACCGTCGCCGTCGTTGGCGGGGATCGGCTCGTGGCGGTAGCCCGCGCGCAGGTGCAGGTCGTGGTTCACGCTCTGCAGGTGCGCCGTGAGCGAATCCGCGAACTCCTTGGCGCTCGTGATGCGGTCGTACTCATGCGCGGCGCGACGCTTCTCGATCGACTTGGCGATACGTTCGGCGACATCCGGGAACACATAGACGTGCCGCAGTTGGTAGGCCAGAGAATCGATCACCGCCGACTTGGTGCGCGCGTCGAGCGTCATGTCGGGATCGTTGGGTCCGGGCGGCGCGATCTGGGCCGAGGCGGGTGCGGCAAGCAACAGTGCCAGGGCGACTGCCTGAAGCGCATGGAGCGCATGAAGCGGCAGTTTCATGAGTGTCTCCTTCGTGCGAGTGGGGGGATGAGACCGTTCAGCAAAAGGTCAGCGAGCGCGTCCACGCGCTGCTGGAGCGCCCGGCGCTGGCCGAGTTCGGCCGTACTCAGGGAATAGGGCAGTAGCGAGTTCGTGGCGGTGACCATCGCCGCCGCGGCGGCCGGCGACACGCGCCTCAGCGTGCGCTCGCGCGCGCCGCTCTCGAGCACTCGAGCGAAGACCGCGGTCTCGGCAGCGAACTGCTCACGCCGGCGTTCGAGCAACGCCGGACGCACCGCGCCCAACAGGTCGTCCAAGCTGGCCGCGTGGCCCTGCGCGTAGTCGAAGCGCAACATCACGCGTGCATGCAGCATGACGCGCAGGCGCTCGGGGGCGCTGGTGCGCTCTTGGGAGAGGCCCGCGAGAGTGCCCAGCACGCGCTCGGCCATGCGATCGATGCAGGCGATCGCCAACGCCTGCTTGCTGGCGAAGTGCAGGTACACGCTGCCTTTGCCGACGCCGGTCTCGGCGGCGACTGCCGCGATGGTCATGTCGGCGTAGCCGTTGCGCGCCAGCAGGGCATCTGCGGCGTCGAGCAGTCGGGGGCGGACGGTGGAATCGGCAGCAGGGCCGGGCATGTAGCGCTCCGTGGCAAGACTCAACACTGACCAAATGGAACTTCTGGTCAGTATAGACGGAGCGATCGCCCGAAAGGTTGCAGCGAGGTTGCGAGAGCGGGCTTCGCGCGCACGAAAAAGCACGGCGCCCCGGTCTCACTGGGCCGGGCCACCGTGCCAAGGGAGACCCGGAGGACTCCCAAGTTGAGCGGGACGCGAGCCGCGCTGGAGATGGCAGGCTCGGATGGTGGGACGCGACGTCGCGCCCGCACTACATGAGTAGAGCAACCCCGGTGCCAACCGCGAGTGGCGTAGCATGCGTGGCACCGGACCGCATCTGGCGCGGGCGTGGCGATATCGGCGATGTGCGTGCCGCGGTGGCCGGAGTTGTCACGCAGGGCGAATCGCATCGCGCAAGGGCTGATTTTCGCAAGGTAACTTCCTGCGCGAAAGTCTTGACACGCTCGTTCGCGGAGACCTAAATTCTTGTTCGTCGGCCTGCCACGCGTGCCTTGCGCGACCCTCAGGCCCTCGCGAGCGCCAGCCCGTCAGGGCCACACGGCGCACCCCCGACCTTCCCGAATCCGATCCGCTCCCAAGACCCCTGATCCCACATGGCCCGCGGGCACATCCGCCCGTTCCCCGGCCCGACGCCCGCCACCTGGGCCGCCCAGCGGGCGGCACCGGGCACCGGCTGGCGCCTTCGCCAACCTCCACGCATAAGGCGAACCCTCATGGAGACCCAGGACACCCCCTCCGTCCCGGTTGAAGCGCTCGAGTCCGGAGCGCAGACGCTCGAGCTGCAGCAGCTCAAGCTCAAGACGATGAGCGAGCTGCTCGCGCTCGCGACCGAGCTCGAGATCCAGGGGACGAGCGGCCTGCGCAAGCAGGAGCTGATCTTCAAGATCCTCGAAGGCCAGACCGAGAAGAACGGCCTGATCTTCGCCGAGGGCGTGCTCGAGATATTGCCCGAGGGCTACGGCTTCCTGCGCTCGCCCTCGTACAACTACCTGCCCGGCCCCGACGACATCTATGTGTCGCCATCGCAGATCAAGCGCTTCGACCTGCACACCGGCGATACCGTGTCGGGTCAGGTGCGCCCGCCCAAGGATGGCGAGCGTTACTTCGCGCTGCTGCGCGTGGAAGCCATCAATTTCGAGAGCCCCGAGGCGGCCAAGGACAAGATCCTCTTCGACAATCTCACGCCGCTCTATCCGATCGAGAGGCTCAACCTTGAGACGAAGGATCGGTGCCTGGAGACCCGGATCATCGATCTGGTCTCGCCGATCGGTAAGGGCCAGCGCGCGCTCATCACGTCGCCGCCCAAGGCCGGCAAGACCGTGCTCATGCAGAAGATCGCCAACGCGATCGCCGAGAACCACCCCGAGGTCATGCTCATCGTGCTGCTGATCGACGAGCGCCCCGAAGAAGTCACCGACATGCAGCGCTCCGTTCACGGCGAAGTCGTCTCGAGCACCTTTGACGAGCCCGCCGAGCGCCACGTGCAGGTGGCCGAGATGGTGATCGAAAAGGCCAAGCGCCTGGTCGAGCACGGCCGCGACGTGGTGATCCTGCTCGATTCCATCACGCGCCTGGCACGCGCGCACAACACCGTCGTGCCGCACTCGGGCAAGATCCTCTCCGGCGGTGTCGACGCGAATGCGCTCCAGCGCCCCAAGCGCTTCTTCGGCAGCGCGCGCAACATCGAGGGCGGCGGCTCGCTCACGATCATCGCCACCGCGCTCATCGAGACCGGCTCGCGCATGGACGAGGTGATCTTCGAGGAGTTCAAGGGCACGGGCAATTCCGAGTTGGTCCTGGACCGCAAGATCGCCGACAAGCGCATCTTCCCGGCGATCGACATCAACCGTTCGGGAACCCGCAAGGAGGAGATCCTCATGCCGCCCGATGTGCTGAGCCGCGTGTGGATCCTGCGCAAGTTCCTGAACGAACTCAGCCCGGTCGAAGCGATCGAATTCCTGATCACGCGCATGAGCGACACCAAGACGAACAAGAAGTTCCTCGAGAACATGAACTCGTAGGATGTCCCTTCGGAGGGTGCCATGACGCCCGTCCCCGCAGCACGTGGCTGGTTCTTCTGGGCGCTGTCGTCGGCCGGCTTTGCCGCGCTCACGGCGATCTTCGCCAAGATCGGCCTGACGGGTGTCGACTCGGACTTCGCGACGCTCTTTCGCACCGGTGTGATCGCGCTGGTGCTGGGCGCCATCGTGTTCGCCACCGGCAAGTGGCAGGACCCCACCACACTGCCGCCCAAGGCCATCACGTTCCTCGTGCTCTCGGGCTTGGCAACTGGCGCGTCGTGGCTGTGCTACTTCCGCGCGCTCAAGATGGGCGAGGCCTCGCGCGTGGCGCCCGTCGACAAGCTGAGCGTGGTGCTGGTCGCGATCTTCGCGACAGCGTTCCTGGGCGAGCGGCCGAGCGTGCGCGAGTGGGTGGGTATCGCCATGGTCGGCAGCGGCGTACTGGTGCTGAGCCTGCGGCGTTGAGCATGGCGCCGCCTTGGCCGATAATCCGCACATGGGCACCCTCGCACGCATCGCCTCCATCGCCGCCTGCATCGCCATTATCGGGCTCGCCGCTGCCACGTGGGTGCAGCATCGCCCGGTTGTGCCACGCGCGAATGCTACGCTCGCGAATGCGCCGCAGCGCCACGTTGAGCTCGAGGTCGGTGGCATGGTGTGCGAGGACTGCGTGCGCAAGGTGAGCACGCAACTGCGCGCCGTGCCGGGCGTGACCGCCGTGCATGTGGAGTTGGCGCAGCAGCGTGCGCAAGTCACCTGCGCGACGAGCGTTGCCGATACGGCGCTCACGTCGGCAGTGCGCCGCGCCGGCCATGACTACCTGGGCCTCGTGCTCACCCGATGAGTGTTCGCGCACGCCGCGCGCTCGCGATCCTCGCGGCGCTCATCGCCACGTTGCCCACGCTGACCACTCGCGCCCACGCACACATCGTCTCCGACCGCGACGTTTCGCTCATTCGCAGCGTGCCCGCGCAGCGCATGGCCATGCTGCTCGCGGGCAGCGAGCCCGACGCGAACGGCCGCGTGGGCGAGAACCGCGGCGCGTGGCGCGCGGTCGAGCTGCAGGCGGCCGCCGGCTTCCGTATCGCCGACGCTGCCACGCGCGCCGACAGCGCGCGCTGCGAGATCGCGTGGCGTTCGCTCGATGCGGCGTTCGAACAGCAGACGCCGCGCGGGGACTTCCTGCGTGCCGAGAGCATCGACGCGCTTGCCGCGCGCGTGGGCATCACGTGGTGGATGGGCGAATCCTGCCGCGCGCTGGTTGCGGTCATGAACAGCCCGTTGCAGGAGCGCTTTCGCTGGCGGCACACGCTCATGCTGCCCAAGGTGCGGCGCACACTCGATTGGCTCGTGGCAGGCGCCGACAGC
>JANYBS010000058.1 GCA_025360715.1 Candidatus Eiseniibacteriota bacterium
GATCGGCGTGTCGCTGCACACCGCCACCGAAGAGGACTGGCTGCGCGCGCCGGTCGGCCAGGCGCTGCTCACCCACCCCGACCCGTGGCGGTCGCGGCACGGCAACAAGCCCGATCAAGTGGACGTGACGCTCGACTACAACCGCGTGGACCTGCTGCGGCCCGGCATCTGGGTGCAGGTGCAGTCGCCGTCCACCATGTACCCGCGCCTAGGCGCGCGCGCCGAGTACGCGACTGGCCGCCAGCGTGCGCTCTATGGCGTGCAGTTCGAGCAGCCGCTATTGCCCACCGCGCGCTTCGCTGTTGGTATGACCGCCACGCGCCGCACCGATCACAGCGAGCTGCAGCAGGTGGACGACGTGGAGAACTCGCTCGACCTGGCCGTGGCGCGCGAGGATTGGCGTGACTACTTCGAGCGCGAGGGCGTGGGCGCGTACGTGAGCTGGCGCGTGCCAGACTTTTCCACCGTGAGCGCGCATATCCGTCGCGACCGTTACCGATCGCTCAAGACCAACAGCGATACATGGTCGATGCTCAATAAGCACCGTGAGCTGCGCGCGAATCCCGCCATCGACGAAGGCGAGTCGCACACCGCCGTGGTGCGGCTCGAGCGCCTGACGCACCGCACGTCGCGCAAGCGCGCAGGGCTCTACCACTGGGCCGAGGTCGAGCGCGCGGGCGGCGGGCTGGGCGGCGCATTCGACTACACGCGGGCGCTCGCCGACATGCGCAGCGTCGTGCGGCTTTCGCCCGCCGTGACGCTGTCGCTGCGCGCCGCCGGAGGCGCCGCGTTGGCCGGTGACCTGCCGCTGCAGAAGCGCTTCGCCGTGGGCGGCATCGACGGTCTGCGCGCGCATTCCTTTGGCGCCGTGCGCGGCGATCACATGGCGCTCGGCCAAGCCGAGTACACGATCGGCCTGTGGCAGATGCGCTCGGCGGGCATCCAGAGCGGTTTGCACGCGCTGGTGTTCGCCGACGCCGGCACCGCATGGGACGACGCCCAGCACGGCTATGACCTGCGTGGCCAGAAGTTCAAGGTCGATGGCGGCGTGGGGCTCGCCTCGTCGGACGACGACGTGCGCGTGTACGTGGCCCGCGACCTGCAGCACTCGGATGCCGGATATGTCGTGTCGTTGAGATTGCAGCGCCCGTTCTGATTCCCCTCGAGGCTCAAGGCCAGTGAACGCGAAGCTCCCCCGTGCTGCCGCAGCCACGCGTCGCGCATTCCTATGCGCGGCGGTGTTCGTGCTGGCCGCAAGCGCGGTGGGCGCCTTCACGTTCGAGTCCGTGGTGCCGGGCCGCGATGAGGCCGGGCTGCTGTGGGTGACCGTGCGGCTCGATGACCCGCTCGAGAAGCACGTGGAGGACAGCATGGGCCGCGGCATGCCGGCGACGCTCGTGCTGCACACCGAGCTGTGGCGGCACCGCACCGCGTGGTTCGACCGCTTGGAGCATGCCGAGGACGCCACGGTGCGCCTGCGCTACGACGTGTGGCAGGACGCGTGGCGCTTGGAGCGCCCCGGCGCTGCGCCCGCCGAGTTCAAGTCGCTCGACTCGCTCGAGAGCGTGCTGTCGCGACCGATCCAGCTGCCGGTGGCCAACATCAGCAAGCTACCGCCCGATGCGCGCTGCTACGTGGCGATCACCGCCACGGTGAAGCCGCTCAAGGTCGAGGACGTGGAAGAGGTCGAAGGCTGGCTGACCGGCGAGGTGCAGGAGCATCGCGAGACCGGCATCACGCAGCTGCCGCGATCGGTCTTTGATGCCGTGCGCAACTTCGCCGGCTTCGGCGACTCGCACACGCGCGCGATCACGAACGACTTCAGCGCGCGCGAGCTGGCGGTGGTAAAGCGGTAGGGCTCCGCCCTTACTCGCGCACCAGCTTCGTCGTGCCGCCGATGCCGTCGCGGGCGCGGGCGAAGACCACGTTGGCGTGGATCGTGCGACCCTGCGCGTCGCGGCCGTCCCACGTCCACGTGGCACCGTTGCCGTCGACTTGCGGCAGCACGGTCACGAGCTTGCGGCCGGTCACGTCATACACATCGAGCGGCGCCACGCCGCCCTGGGCACGCGCCATCATCACGGCGCCCTTGGTGCTGGCGCCCATCACCGTGAGCGGGCCCTTGCCGGCGAACGGCGCCGCGGCCAGTGCGGTCATGAACGGGGCGAGACCGCTCACCTGCGTCGGGTAGACGAGCGAAGCGTTCTCGATCGTGCCCGAGTACGTGGCCTGCGCATCGCCATAGAGCGCGCGGAAGTCCTCGGCGAAGATCTCGTGCGGGCGCAGCGAATGCGCACCGGCCGACGTGTAGGTCTGCGTGTCGGTGATACCGCGCAGCGAGCGGTACTCGCTCCAGCGCGCATCGTCGTTGTCGGGCATGAGTTGGTACTGCACCACGTGGCCCAGCTCGTGCGTGAACTCGGCATGCTGCTGCTGCGTGGTGAGCGTGCGCACGCCGGGCGAGAGCAGGATAAGGCCCGGGCCCGCCGCCGACTCCAGGCCACCGCGGCGCGGAAACGGCAGGATGAACACGTCCGCGCTCACATGAGCGAGCGAGTAGCGCACGCCCTGCAACGCGCTGCGCACCTCGGCGGCGTCGAAGGCGTGGAACTGGCCGTCGCCGTGGTTCGCGATCGCCGGGTCATTGATGTTGCTGATCAGTTCATACCGCGCACCGCCGGGCAGGCTCAGCCACATCACGCCGTTCGCGTCGGTGGTGCAGTAGTCGCGCATGGTCTGCGCCGCATCGTGGATCGTGAACGAGGCGGGGCGCACACCCGAGCCCAGTTCGTTGGCACGGACGGCACCAGGAAGCGCGAACGCGACGATGCTGCTGATGGCGGCGGCGGCGAGGCCCTGGCGAAGCTGCGCGAAGTGGTCGTTCATACCACTTACCTAAGGCCACTTCCGTGCCACCCTTGTGCAGGAAGCCCTGACCCTTCGTGCAGCCTGCACGCAGGCACTCAACGTGCTGGCGCACAAGAGGATGCGCTCAGTGCACGGGGCGGTTTCGCGGCCATGCGCGCACCTGCCGCAGGGCACTTCGCGAGACGCTCGGGTGAAGGCCCCCGAATGGACAAGCGCCCTGGGGAGATTGCCCCAGGGCGCTTGCTTGGAACGTTTTCGCGTGATCGCGCCGCGCTCAGCCCAGCGTGACGCCTGAGGCGGCCGGCGCCGCGGGCGGCGGCGGCGACGTGGGTGACATCGTGGCGCCATCCGCCATGGCCTGCGCGCGCTCCTCGGCGTTGGCGTGCGTGCCGAAGCGCGAGAGCAGCACGGCGCCGCAGCCGATCGCCGAGAGGCCCAGATGGATGAGCGCACCGGCCATGTAGAAGAACACGCCGACCGAGCGCAGCATGGGGCCCATCTGCCAGAACGCGGCGCCGACGAAGAAGAAACTGGCGACGAAGATGCTGCCCACTGCGAGCGGCGCGAACGCCCCGCCGTCTCCCGGGCCGCGGCGCAGGAACTTGGCGCCCAGCACGCGCACGGCGGCGATGTGGCCAAGGAACGTGGCGAAGATCCACACGAACGGCAGCAGCAGGCCGAACGGGATGCCAACCACCGTGACCATGAGCAATATCGCCGCGACCGGCACGAACGGCCCCGAGAGCAGGCCCAGGATGAGCGAGAGCGCCGTGCGCTTGGACGCCGTGCGCGAGATGCGCGAGAGTTGCGCCGGGAACAGCAGGCCGATGAGCGAGCCGAAGCCCACCGTGAGCAACCAGCCGATCAAGATCATCATCATCGTGAGCGGCAGCGCCGGGATGCCGAAGGTGAGCGGCAGGAAGCCCACCGACACACTCTGGCCCGCCACGCGCGAGCCGTCGCGCGCATCGAGCCCGCCGCCGACCGAGACCGCGTCACCGCTCACGGTGGCGCTGGAGTCCAGTACGACCGAGCCGAACACGGCCACCGTGTTGCCGGCGACCGAGCCGGCCACGTGCACGCTACCGAAGACCGCCACGACGTCGCCGTCGATGTGCTGGCCGTGCGGGACCTCGGCGTCGGAGAAGATGCGCACCAGGCCCGCGCCGTCGTCGATCACCAGCCCTTCGCCGCCTTCGTTCACCGTGTCGGCGCCCGTGGGCTTGATGGTGATGTTCGAACCGTTCACCTGCACTTGGTAGTCACGGTTCTTGTCGTCGGAGATGTGGCCCTTCACGTGCAGCTTGGCATGTGCGGCCGGCACGATCGCGGCCGAGAGTGCGAAGACGAACGCCAGCGCGGCGAGGCCGCGCCCAAGTGAAGCACTCCAGCTGGGTGGCAACATGATGGTTGACCTAAAGTCCCAGGAGGCCGACATCGCTCATCCCCCGTTCCGCGCGCGACTCGCGCGGGCGCATCCACCACAGCACAGCCGCGGTCACAGCAAGCGCGGCGACGAGCGATAACACGACAGCAGGCTGCGAGAGCGGCCCGGCCAGCGCGCGCAAGAACGGCGCGACACGCGCCATGAGGCCGCCTGCGGCGAGCGCGGCATCGGCGACGTGGACAAGCGCCTCGTTGATCGACTTGAGCACGAACAGGAACGAGTTCACGACCGCGCGCGCCGCATGCACGAACAGGCTCGTGGCCCACGCGCGCGGCACCGGCAGCACGAATGCCGCGGCAGCCAGCGCCACACTGGCGCCGAGCGCGCTCACGTACGCCAGGCCCAAGCCCTTGGACCACGTTACATTGGCCGGCGGCATGACCTGCGCGAGCACGCGGTCCGTGAATGCGGTGCCCGGGTCGAAGGTTTCGATCGATTCGAGCCGGCCGAAGACGCTCTGATACATGGCCAGATCAGCGGCGCACGCGCGGCACGAGCCCAGATGCGACTCGAACGCCAGACGCTCGGCCGGCACGAGTTCGTCGTCCAGATAGTCCTGGATGAGATCGGTCTGTGGGCAGTGGATCATGGCGGGGTGTCCTGTGGGCCTAGGGCTGGTCCGGCTGGATGCGGGCTTTGAGAATCGCTCGTGCCCGGTGGATCCGCGCTTTCACGGTTCCGAGCGGCAGATTGAGCGCCTCGGCGATCTCTTCGTAAGACAGGTCCTGCTGGTGACGCAGCAACACGACGATGCGGTAGTGCTCGGGAAGGCTGTCGATCAGGTCCTGCGAGCGCTGCTCTTCTTCGTGATGCGAGGTGATCTCGTCGGGCTTGAGGCCGTGATCCTCGACGTCGATCGTGTGCTCTTCAGAAGATGAGCCCGGTTCACTCTGGCTCAGGCTGACGGTTTGAACGCGGCGACGGCGCAGGTGATCGATGGCGAGGCGTGACGCGATGGTGAAAAGCCAGGCGGTGAACGGCCGTTCCGGGTCGTAGCGATCGAGCGCCCGGAACATGCGGACGAAGGTTTCCTGCGTGATGTCTTCCGCATCTTCCGCACGGCGCACCATGCGAACGACCACGGAGAACACCGGGCGCTGGAAGCGCCGGACAAGGTCCCGGTAGGCCTTTTGATCGCCCGCCAGGCATCGCCGGATGAGGTCGGCATCTTCGCCACTCATGCTGCCAGAGCCATCAGTTCCGCTTACGCGGGCGGGGCCGGGAAGGTTTCATCGTGCGGGGCACGATAGGGACGGGTCACGGGTCGGTCAAGAGATGGACGCCCATGGGGTTGGTGCGCCAAAAAAGCGGCCATGTGACTGCGCCCGGCGGCCTTGACCACCCCTGCGCAGGCTCGTAGCCTGCCCGTCATGATGACCATCTCCGCTTTACACGCCCGCGAGATCCTCGATTCCCGCGGTAATCCGACGATCGAAGTCGAGTGCCTTCTCGAGGGTGGCGCTTTGGGCCGTGCGGCGGTGCCCTCGGGCGCCTCGACCGGCGAACACGAGGCGATCGAGCTTCGTGACGGGGACGCGGCCCGCTACCGCGGCAAGGGTGTGCAGAAGGCCGTCCGCAACGTGAACGAGTCCATCGCCCCGGCGCTGATCGGCGAGGACGCGTACGACCAGTCCGGCATCGACGCGCGGCTGATCGCGCTCGATGGCACGGCGAACAAGGGCAAACTGGGCGCCAACGCGCTGCTGGCGGTGTCGATGGCCGTGGCGCATGCGGCCGCGGCGGCGCTCGATGTGCCGCTCTACCGCCATGTGGGTGGTGCGCACGCACACATCCTGCCGGTGCCGCTCATGAACGTGATCAATGGCGGCGCTCACGCGGACAACAACGTCGACCTTCAAGAATTCATGATCGTGCCCGCGGGTGCGCCGAACTTTCGCGAGGGCCTGCGCTGGGGCGCGGAGATCTTCCACACGCTCGCCGGCGTACTCAAGAAGAAGGGCCTCGCGACCGCCGTGGGCGACGAGGGCGGCTTTGCGCCGAACCTCAAGTCGAACGAAGAAGCGCTGCAGGTGCTGGTCGAGGCGATCGAGAAGGCCGGCTTCAAGCCAGGCGAACAGATCATGATCGCGCTCGATCCAGCGGCCAGCGAGTTCTACAAGGACGGCAGCTATCGGCTGGCCGGCGAGGGCGGCCGCAAGCTGTCTTCTGCCGAGATGGTGGACTGGTACGCAGGGCTGTGCGCCAAGTACCCCATCGTGAGCATCGAGGACGGCTTGGCCGAGGATGACTGGGCGGGCTGGACGCTGCTCACGCAGAAGCTGGGCAGCAAGATCCAGCTGGTGGGCGACGATCTGTTCGTGACCAACGTCGAGCGTCTCTCGCGCGGCATCCGCGAGAACGTGGCGAACTCGATCCTGGTGAAGGTCAACCAGATCGGCACGCTCAGCGAGACGCTGGCAGCCATCGAGATGGCGCACCGCGCGGGCTACACGGCCGTGATCTCGCACCGCTCGGGCGAGACCGAAGACGTGACGATCGCCGACCTCGCCGTGGCGACGAATGCCGGCCAGATCAAGACCGGTTCGCTCTGTCGCACCGACCGTGTGGCGAAGTACAATCAGCTTCTGCGTATCGAAGAGCAGTTGGGCGCGTCGGCCGGTTATCTGGGCCGTAGCGCGTTTCGTAACTAGCTTCAAGAGACGCCGCGCTGCCACGGATCGGCGGATGCGGACCGGGTGGGCCGCCTCACGGCGGCCCGCCATGATCGCCCGATCGGGCGAGGCTACGTTGTCACGCGCTACGTTGCTACACGCTACGTTGTCACACATGGAGGTGTGCGTGCGTCCCCGCGATATCACCGGCCGCGTCCTGCGCAAGCCGCTACAGTCCCCTTACGCCCAGAGCGCGAACTCGCTGCTCGGCAACCGCTGGCTGTGGGCAGGCTTCTTCCTGTGGCTGCTGTGGATGAGCGTGATCAGCGATCACAGCCTGCTCAACATCATGCGCATGCGCCATCAGCTCGCGAGCATGAACACCGACATCGCCCGCGTGCGCACCGAAGCCCACCAGCTCGAAGAGCAGCTCAAGGATCCCGAGGCGCGCCGTGACCACGCCGAGGCCATGCTGCGCCAGCAGGGCATGCTGCGCTCGGGCGAGATCCAATACCGCTTGGGCGGCGCCGCCACGGATTCCACGCGGCGCTGACGCAAAACGGCGGGCCCCCGGATCACCGGAAGCCCGCCGCGTTCACTTGCGCATCGCTGAAGCTAGAAGCCGATGCCCAACCCCAGCTTCACGCCCAGTCCGCCCAGGTCCATGCGCAACGGCTTGGGCGAGTAAGTAGCGAAGCCGCCACCGCCGCCCAGGCCCGGCGCGAGCGCGGGTCCGGAGTTCGGCATCTGCACCAACTGCTGAACCATGCCCGATCGGTAGACGATACCGACCATGGCCGAGTAGCGGCTGGCGAAGAACATGTGCGCGCCGCCCTCGAGGTAGTACCCCATCGCGTCCTTGGTGAGGCGCTGCTGGTACGAAGCGCCCAGCTGCGACGTGAGGATGGAGTCCGGGTTCGTGAGCACCTGCTCGAACGTGAGCCGCGTGTACGTGTACTGCATGAGCCCGCCACCGAAGTACATGCGGGCCTGGAAGTCGCCCTGGTTATACGGCTGCATGTAGTACGTGCCGCCCAGGTGCACGGGCACCGTGAGCGCGTCGAGACGGTAGTTGATGCCCTGCGAGATGCCGGGCAGGAACTCCTTCTTCTCACCGGTGCGGATCTGCTCGACGCCAGCGCTCACCGCGAAGTTGGGACGCAGGAAGTAGCGCAACTCGGCGTCGTAGGCCCACGTGAACTGCAGGTGACCCAAGCCTTCGTAGCCGCGCGGATCGAGCACCCGCTTGTTGAACGCATCGATCGCGTCGTTGAAATCACCGGCATTGACCTGGGTAGGGATCCCCGACAGGACGAGATTGAGCCGGTGGACTTCCGCCGCAGCCATGGCCTTGCCGGCCGCAAAGAACGCGGAAACGGCCAGCACGGCGGCCAGCACGACTCCGGGACGGAATCGCATCAACGGAGACCTCCAGACGATGATTTTGGAAAAGGAGCCTAGGGAGCACAGCACCCGGTCGCAGGGGGGTAAGATAGCGACCACGCGAGCGCCGCGCAACCGTGCGAACTGGCGATTGCATCGGCAGATGCAGCCGCGGCGCCGTGGCGGGGCCCGAGCGCTTCGCAGCGCCCCTCCCCAGCCGGTGCGCTTGACAGTCCCGGGCCTTACCCGTAAGTTCCCTCCACTGTTGCGGGGTGGAGCAGCCTGGTAGCTCGTCGGGCTCATAACCCGAAGGTCGCTGGTTCAAATCCAGCCCCCGCTACCAACTTACGAAGCCTCGGTC
>JANYBS010000044.1 GCA_025360715.1 Candidatus Eiseniibacteriota bacterium
GACTTGCCCCTGATCCGCAATGTCTCCGACACCGCCCGCTGGGTGGCCATGTATCGCGCGTACGAATCGCAGCGCCCCGATGCGCTGTTCCACGACGCGTGGGCCGAGAAACTGGCCGGTGAGCGCGGCCGTGAGATCGTCGCGCAGATGCCCGACGGCAAGCGCTGGGGCTGGCCGATGGTCACGCGCACGGCGGTGATGGACGAGATCATCCTGCGCGAGGTGCAAGGCGGGGCCGACGCGGTGATCAACTTGGCAGCCGGGCTCGACATGCGGCCATACCGGCTTGAGCTGCCCGCGTCACTGCGATGGGTCGAGGTGGATCTGGCGCCCATTCTAGAAGAAAAGTCTGCCATCATCGCCCGCGAGACGCCACGCTGCGCGCTTGAGCGCATCGCTGCCGACCTCGCCGATCCCGCGCAGCGCGCGGATGCGCTGCAGCGCGCCGCCGCGGGTGCGACGCGCGCACTCGTGGTCACGGAAGGGCTCCTGATCTATCTGGGTGCCGACGATGTCGCCGCCCTTGCCAAGGACCTGGCCGCGCAGCCGGCCATTCGCACGTGGCTGAGCGATCTCGCGTCGCCGCAGTTGCTGCAATGGATGGCGCCGCGCTGGGGCAAGGTCGTCGCCGAAGGCGGCGCGCCGTTTCGGTTCGGTCCGGCTGAGGGCACGGATTTCTTCAAGCCCTTCGGGTGGCATGAGCGCGAGTTCCGCAGCAGCCTTGAAGAAGCCCGGCGCATCGGCCGCGATATGCCCGGCGCGTGGTTCTACCGGCTCATGGGCGCGTTCGCGAGCCCGCAGCAGAAGCGCATCTGGCAGCGCTTCTCGGGATTCGTGGTCCTGGACCGCGAATAGGTCGCCCAGCCGCCTCCACACATCCGCCGCGGCACTCGACCGCGAGCGCCGAGCGTGCTAGCTTGCACTCCCGTGCTCACGGGACCGAACCACATCCGCCGCGCCGTTCTGGGCGTCATACCCGCCCGGTACGGCGCGTCCCGTTTTCCGGGCAAGCCGCTGGCCATGTTGTGGGGCAAACCCATGCTCCAACACGTCTGGGAGCGCGCCGCCAAGGCAGAGGGGATCGACACGCTCGTGATCGCCACGGACGACGACCGCATCGCCGCCGCTGCCCGCAGCTGGGGCGCCAACGTGGAGATGACCTCGCCCGAGTGCGCGAGTGGCACCGATCGCGCCGCCGAAGTCGCCCGCCGATACCCCGACGCCGATGTGATCTTGAACCTGCAGGGCGACGAGCCGGAACTCGAGACGCAGGCGGTCACGGACCTCGTCACCGTCATGCGCGCCGATTCCGCGCTGCGCATGGGGACCGTCGCGCACCAAGAGCCGGAGCTTGCAAAGTTCATGTCCGAGCACGTCGTCAAAGTCGTCCTCGACGATCAGGACTTCGCGCTCTACTTCAGCCGCGCGGACCTGGCCGGCGCCAGCCAGGGTGGCCCAGCGCTGCGGCACGCGGGCGTGTATGCGTTCCGCCGCGATCTGCTCATGGAATTCGCCGCGTGGCCGCCGGGCAAGCTCGAGCTCGCCGAACGTCTGGAACAGCTGCGCGCCGTCGAACGCGGTGTGCGAATCAAGGTGGTACTGGGGAAGCAGCCCTTCGCGGGCGTGGACACACCAGAACAATTGGCTGCGCTGGAAGCTCGCGGCGCGCGTTAGTCATTTCTTGTCTTGAATTTCAGAATCACCCCAACTCCTGTGAGGGTTTGAGCCATGGCCAAGATCGTCGTCGTCACTGGTGGTGTGGTGTCATCGTTGGGCAAGGGCATCGCCGCCGCCTCGCTGGGGCTGCTGCTCAAGGCGCGCGGGCTGCGTGTGACCATCCAGAAACTCGATCCGTACTTGAATATCGATCCCGGCACCATGAGCCCGTTCCAGCACGGCGAGGTGTTCGTCACCGACGACGGCGCCGAGACCGATCTGGATCTGGGTCACTACGAGCGCTTCACGCACACGAGTGCCACGCGCAGTCACAACGTGACCGCCGGGCAGATCTACGACGCGATCCTCTCCAAGGAGAGGCGCGGCGACTATCTGGGCCGCACCGTACAAGTGATCCCGCACGTGACCGACGAGATCAAGAAGCGCGTACTGGGCTTGGGGTTGGCGTCGCAGGCCGACGTGCACATCGTCGAGATCGGCGGCACCGTGGGCGATATCGAGTCGCTGCCGTTCCTGGAAGCCGCGCGTCAGCTGCGCTTGGAGCACCGCCGCGACGTGGTGTTCGTGCACGTGACGCTCGTGCCGTTCATCAAGGCCGCGGGCGAGGTCAAGACCAAGCCGACTCAGCACTCCGTGAAGGAACTGCGCGAGATCGGCATCCAGGCCGACATCCTGCTCTGCCGCTCCGAAGTGCCGCTGGATTCCGAGGTGCGCGAGAAGATCGCGCTCTTCTGCAACGTGCCGGCCGAAGCGGTGATCTCGGCGAGCGATGTGAGTTCGATCTATGAAGTCCCGCTCGGCTTTCATGAAGGCGGGCTCGACCAGTTGGTGGTCGACATGCTCAGCCTGCCCGATCACGATGTGCGCAAGGCGGATCTCACCGCGTGGGCCGACTTCGTGGACCGCGTGAAGCACCCCAAGAAGCTCACCGAGATCGCGGTGGTGGGGAAGTACACGCACGTGCGCGATGCGTACAAGAGCATCATCGAGAGCTTCATCCACGCCGGCGCGGCGAACCGCGCGCGCGTCGCACTGCGCTGGATCGAGGGCGAGGATGTGGAGAAGAAGGGCGCTGCAGCGCTGCTGTCCGATGTGGACGGCATCCTGGTGCCCGGCGGCTTCGGTGAGCGCGGTGTCGAGGGCAAGATCCTCGCGGCGCAGTTCGCGCGCGAGCGTGGCATCCCATACTTCGGCTTGTGCCTGGGGCTGCAGATCGCGGCGATCGAGTTCGCGCGTCATGTGGTCGGCTGGGCCGATGCGAACTCGGATGAATTCGATCCCAGTAGCGAGCACAAAGTCATCGACCTGCTGCCCGATCAGGCAGGGGTGACCGACAAAGGCGGCACCATGCGCCTGGGCTCGTACAAATGCGTGCTCAAGCCGGGCAGCCTCGCGGCGCGCGCTTACCAGAAGGAAGAGGTCGAGGAGCGCCACCGTCACCGATACGAGGTGAACAACAAGTTCGCGCACCAGATGCAGTCGCGCGGCCTGGTGTTCAGCGGCAAGTGTGCCGGCCGCGACCTGGTCGAGATCATCGAGCTGCCTGACCATCCGTGGTTCCTGGCCGTCCAGTTCCATCCCGAGCTCAAGGGCCGTCCGCACGAGCCGCACCCGCTCTTCGTCGATTTCGTGCGCGCGACGCTCGAACGCCGTGTGGCGCGCGTCGGCGACGATGCCTACAACCCCGCGCTCGATAAGCGCGAGGAGCTGGCCCCGACCTCCGAGGCCCCGCACCGATGAAGCGGTTTGCGATAGGTCCGGCCGACGCCGGTGGCCCGCGCCCGCTCATCATCGCGGGTCCGTGCGTCATCGAATCGGCGGAGCTCTGCCTCACCGTGGCCGAGCGCCTGAAGAGTCTGTGCGCCGCGCGGCAGTTGCCGTTCGTGTTCAAGGCCAGCTATCGCAAGGCCAACCGTTCCAGTGGCCGTTCGTTCGCGGGTCTGGGCATGGCCGAAGGGCTCGATGTACTCGCGCGCATCAAACGCGAGTTCGACGTGCCCGTGCTCACCGACGTGCATGAGGAAGCCGAGGTCGCCGCGGCCGCCGAGGTCGCTGACGTGCTGCAGATCCCCGCGTTCCTCTCGCGCCAGACGGGGCTGCTGGTGGCTGCCGCCCGCACGGGCCGCGCTGTGAATGTGAAAAAGGGCCAGTTCCTGGCGCCTGGCGACATGCAGAACGCCATCGACAAGATCACCGCCGCTGGCGGCCAGCGCATCCTGCTCACCGAGCGCGGCACCACGTTCGGCTACGGCGACCTGGTCGTGGACATGCGCTCGTTCGTGATCATGCGCGAACTGGGCTGGCCGGTGCTCTACGACGCCACCCACAGCCTGCAGCGCCCGGGCGGTGCCGAGACCAAGGGCGACCGGCGGTTTGCGTTCCCGCTCATGCGCGCGGCCGTCGCGTGCGGCGTGGACGGCCTGTTCTTCGAGGCGCATCCGGATCCTGAGCACGCGTTGAGTGACGCCGCCACGCAGCTCCCGCTCGCGCAGGCTGAGGCGTTCCTCGACGAAGCCGTGCGCATGCACGAAGCATCCCGTGAGGCCACCCATGCCTGAACCGCCGATCGCACACAAGGTCAAGATCCTGTTCCTCGACGTGGACGGCACGCTCACCGATGGCGTGATCGGCTTCACGAAAGACGGCGACCTGCGTCACTTCTGGGTGCGCGATGGCTTGGCGCTCGAATGGGCGCGCGATGCCGGCATCCTGCCCGTGGTGATCTCGGGCCGCGATTCGCTCGCGGTGGCCGCGCGCATGCATGACCTGCGCCTGGAACACTATCTGGGCATCAAGGACAAGGTCGCGATCGCCGAGAAGGTCCTCGCGCGCACCGGCGTGAAGTGGAACGAATGCGCGATGGTCGGCGATGACCTGCCCGATGTGCCGCTCTTTCGCCGCGTGGGCTGGCCGATCGCGGTATGCGACGGCGCGGCCGAGGTGATGCCGTTCGTGAAGAGCATCACGAAGGCGCGCGCCGGCGCGGGCGCTGTGCGCGAGGCCGTCGAGATGCTCCTGCGCCACAATGGCAAGTGGGACGACGTCCTGCAGCGCTACGAGGCCTTATGAGTGGTATGCAAACAGACATCATCGCCCGCGCGCGCGCGATCGTGCGCATCGAGGCGCAGGCCGTGGCGGCGCTCGAAGCGCGCATCGGCCCCGATTTCGAGGCCGCCGTGCGCACGCTGGCCGGCTGCGTGGGCAAGGTGATCGTGAGCGGTGTGGGCAAGTCGGGCCTGATCGGCCGCAAGATCGCCGCGACACTCACCAGCACCGGCACGCCGAGCGTGTTCCTGCATCCCGCCGACGCCATGCATGGCGACTCCGGTCTCTTTGCCGCCGGCGACGTGGCGCTCTTCATCTCCAAGAGCGGCGCCACCGATGAGCTGCTCGCGCTGCTGCCCTACTTGGAGCGCTTGGGCATCCCGCTCGTGTGCATCGTCACGCAGCCGCACTCGGCATTGGCCAAGCGCAGCACCGCGGCGCTCGTGATCGGCCCTGCGCCCGAGGCGTGTCCCATGGACCTGACGCCCACCACGAGCATCACACTCACGCAGGTCATGGGGGATTGCCTGGCGATCGCGCTCATGGAAGGCCGCGGCTTCGCACCCGAAGACTTCCGCTTCCTGCACCCGGGCGGGGTGATCGGCCGCTCGGCTGCGCGCCGCGTGGAAGAGCTCATGCACGGCGGCAGCGAACTGCCGCGCGTGAACGAGGCCGCGACATTGCGCGAGGTCATGCTCGAGATCATGGCTCGGCGCCTGGGGATCGCGACCGTGCTCACGGGCGATGGCACGCTGCAGGGCGTGGTGAGCGACGGCGACTTCAAGCGCATCCTGCTCGAGCACTCCGATCCGTGGGGCCTCACGGCGCGCGACATCATGACGCGAACGCCCTGCACGATCGGGCCCGAGGCTCTGGTCGCCAGCGCCGTGCGGCAGATGGAAGAGCGCCCCGAAGGGCCGATCACCGCGCTCGTGGTGGTGGACCCCACGCGCCACGTGCTCGGCATCCTGCACCTGCACGATTGCCTGCGGGCGAGCTAGCAGGCGCGGGGCGCAGCGGGCGCAGCGGCGAGAGCGCGTGCGCGGGCGCCGCGGGCCGGAGGCCCGCTACTTCGAGATGAACTCCAGCACTCGGGGATTCACCAGGTCCGGCTTCTCCAGGATCGCCCCGTGCGACGCGCCGGGGACAATCCACATGATCGCGCCCGGGATGGCCTTGGCCAACTCGGCCGTATGTTCCGCGCGGATCAGGTCGTGGTCGCCCGCGCAGATCATGGTCTTGGCGCGGATGTGGTGCAGGTCGTCGAGTGACCAGTTGGGCTGCGTGCGCCACATCGCGATGATCTTGTTCATCGCCTCTTCATAGTGCTCGGGCTGCGGGTTCATCGCCTGCCACGCTGCCTTGGTCTCGGGCCCGAAGCTGGCAGCGCTCGCGGTCTGGTTCCATTCCACGTCCGGCGCGTTCAGGCCATCGGGCTGGAAGTTCGCGCCGAAGGTGACCAGATGGTTCACGCGCTCGGGGTGATGCATGGCGACATCGAGCCCCAGATCGCCGCCGTCGCTCCAGCCCATGATGTCGGCGCGCTTGATATGCAAGTGGTCCATGAGCGCCACCACATCCTCGGCCATCGCGTGATAGCTCAGCGGGCCCGGCCGGTCGGTCGTGCGACCCTGCGCGCATGCATCCGGGACGATGCACCGGTGGTGCTTGGCGAAGTCCGGCAGCTGCTTGCTGAACTGGGCGCCATTGCCCGTGCCGCCATGAAGCAGGAAAAGCGGCGTGCCGTGCCCATGGATCTCATAGTAGATGTCGATGCCGTGGGCCTTCAGATGATGCGCCGGCGGCCCGTCGGAGCAGGCCGTGGTCAGCACGAGGACCGAGCCGGCCGCAATGGCCAGCAGGCGGGGAAGCGAGGCAAGCCGCAGAGGGCGGCGCATGGACTTCGTGTTCGCGCGCATGGGGCTCAAGCTAGCACAGGTTCCGCGTTTGTCGCCGCAACGCCGCGGCGGCCACTTGCCGGCCGCGTGTGCGCAAGCAGGTGTGGTCTGCTGGCGGGCAGCCGGGCCGCCACGCGGTCTTTCCAACGGAGTGTATCCATGCGTCTCGATCCACGAATGCTGCAGTTCCTGTTCTCGTTGTCGGGGCTCTGCCTCTTTCCGATGCTCGGACTCGCCGACGGCGCGACTCCCCCGCGGCCTGCGCCATGCACCGCGCCGGAGTATCACCAGTTCGATTTCTGGATCGGGAACTGGGACGTGTTCGATTCCACCGGCAAGTCCCTGGAAGGCACCAACGAGGTCACGCGGCCGTTCGGGGAATGCGTGCTGCAGGAGCATTGGTCCGGCTCGGGCGGCGGCAAGGGCCAGAGCTTCAATGTCTACGACGCTGCGCGCAAGGTCTGGCACCAGACGTGGGTCGATGACCACGGTGGCCTGCTGTTACTCGACGGCGGCCTGGTGGGCGGCAAGATGGTCCTGAGCGGCGAGAAGCCCGCGCACGGCAAGCAGCCCGCCCACATCGACCGCATCACGTGGGAACCCCTGCCCGGCGGGGACGTGCGGCAGCTCTGGGAGACCTCGAGCGACCAGGGCAAGACCTGGAGCGTGGCGTTCGACGGGCACTACAAGCGCCGCGCCTGAGCCGCGCGAAGGCGCCAGCGCACGCCCGGGTGTCCGTACCGTTCACGGGCCGCCCATGCCGGCGACAGTCCCGCTGAAGAGGCCGTGGCTGCATGCCGATAACTCCAAGTGTCAAGCATGGATGAGGAATGGCACAGGCCGTGCTTGCAGTGGTGTGGTCACCTTGTTAGCGTGCTTTTGGAGTGAACCAGAAATTTCCCCCATGGGCCGCTGACCGGAACGGATTCCCTGTCATGAGCGCTTCTCGTCGTACCGCCGCCCCCTTCTGGGCTGCCCTGACGGTCTGTGGGCTGGCCCTCTGGGGTTGCGGTGGGTCGCCGAAGACGAGCGCGACGGGCCCTTCCGGTGAGCTGCCCGACCAGGAGGTCACGGACTTCGTGATCACCGAGACCGACCAGGGCCGTCCGCAGTGGACGCTCTATGCGCGCGATGCCGCCATGTACGACGCCCGCAACCTGGTCGTCGCGCGTGGTGTGCGCGTGGACTTCTTCGATGAGAAGGGGGCGCGCTCGTCCGAACTCAAGGCGGACCAAGGCGAGCTCAACCAGCAGACGCGCGACATGACCGCGCGCGGCCATGTGGTCATGTCCACCGCAGAGGGTTCGCGGATGACCACCGAAGAACTGCAGTTCGACAACCAGACGCAGAAGATCCATTCGAACAAGCTGGTGCGCGTCGAACGCGACGGCAACGTCCTCACGGGCACGGGGTTCGAAGGCGACCAGGACCTGCACCATTTCGAGTTCAAGTCGCAGGTGCAGGCGACCGTGCGGGCGCGAAGCGGTGCGATCATCGAGACGAGGGGCAAGAAGTGAGCACCGTCGCCATGCCCGCATCCACCGTTGCCGATCCCGTCACGACCGAAGGCCTGGTCGCGCAGGGGCTCGTGCGTTACTACGGTAAGTGGCGCGTGGTGAGCGGCGTGTCGGTGCAGGTCAAGCGTGGCGAGGTCGTGGGCCTGCTCGGCCCCAACGGCGCGGGCAAGTCCACGACGTTCCATATGATCGTGGGCCTGCTGCGCCCGAACGAGGGCAAGATCCTGCTCGATGGCCACGACATCACGTCGCAGCCGGTGTTCCGCCGCGCGCGCCTGGGGCTGGGCTACCTGGCGCAGGAGCCGAGCATCTTCCGCCGGCTCACCGTGCGCGAGAACGTCATGAGCGTGCTCGAGACCATGAAGCTGTCGAAGGCCGAGCGCGAGGAGCGCTTGGGCCATCTGCTCGACGACCTGAACCTGACGCACCTGAGTGACCGCGCCGCGCACAAGCTCTCGGGCGGCGAGCGCCGCCGCGTCGAGATCACGCGCGCGCTGGCGCGCCGGCCGTCGTTCATGCTGCTCGATGAACCGTTCGTGGGCATCGACCCGATCGCGGTCGAGGAGATCCAGACGATCATCTACCGCCTGCGCGACCGCGGCCTGGGCGTGCTCATCACCGATCACAACGTGCGCGTGACCCTGAACACCACGGATCGCTCGTACATCATGTTCGATGGCCGCATCCAGCTCTCGGGTTCTCCGCAGGAATTGGCGGACGACCCGCTGGCGCGGCAGTACTATCTCGGCGAAGGCTTCACTCTCTAGGGACGGGACACTGCCATGGAAATGAAGCACTCGCTGCATCTGCAGCAGACGCAGAAGCTCATCATGACGCCGCGGCTCCAGCAGGCGCTCAAGCTGCTGCAGGTGCCGACGCTCGAGCTCCAGCAGATCCTCAAGCAGGAGGTGCTGCAGAACCCGCTGCTCGAGGAGGTCGATGACCTGGCGGACCAGGAGGACCTCGACAAGGAGGATTCTCCCGACGAGAACGCGAACAAAGAGGCCGAGGAAACGGCCGACGAAGACCCGATCGATTGGAGCGAGTACATGCAGGACGGCTCGCTCGACCGCACATACGTGCCGCAGAGCGAGCAGGGCCAGGAGTTCCTCGAGAAGGTGCCGGTCACGCGCACGACGCTGGCCGAGAGCCTGCTCGAGCAGCTCCATTTCCTGAACCTGCCGCAGCAGACCATGACGATCGCCGAGTTCATCATCGGCTCGCTCGACGATCGCGGCCTCTTGGTGACCGACATCAGCGACATCGCCCAGGCGCTGAACCTGCCCGAAGCGCAGGTGCTGCCCGTGCTCGCGGTCGTCCAAGCGCTTGAGCCTGCGGGCGTGGGCGCGCGCGACTTGCGCGAGTGCCTGTTGATCCAGCTCGAGGCGCGCGGCGACAAGGACACGCTGCCGTGGCAGCTCATCCACGATCACTTCGACCATCTCGTGAACCGGCGCTTCCCCGAGATCGCGCGGTTGCTGCGCATCTCGAGCGAAGAGGTGCAGGAGGCCGCCGACGAGATCGCGACACTCAACCCGCGTCCCGGCACGAGCATCTCGGCCGAGGACCCCAAGTATGTGACACCCGACCTGCTCGTGGAGCGCGTGGATGAGGAGTACGTGGTCATGTTGAACGACCGCAACGTCCCGCGCCTGCGCATCTCGTCGGCCTACGAGAGCGTGATCCGCGAGAAGAAGAAGGCGGACGCGACCACGGCCGAGAAGGAGACGCGCGAATACATCCAGGGCAAGCTCGCCTCTGCCAAGTGGCTCATCCAGACGATCGAGCAGCGCCGCAAGACCATGATCAAGGTCATGAATTGCATCGTGCGCGAACAGCGCGAGTTCTTCGACAAGGGCATCGCGTTCTTGCGTCCGCTCACACTGGCGGCCGTCGCCCGGCAGATCGACATGCATGAATCCACCGTGAGCCGCGTCTGCAGTGGCAAGTACGTGCAGACCCCACGCGGCGTGTTCGAGCTCAAGTTCTTCTTCTCGAGCGGCCTCGAGACCGACGATGGCGAAGACGTCTCGGCGCGCACCGCCAAGGACATCATCAAGACGCTCATCGATGAGGAGGACAAGAAGGACCCGCTTTCCGACCAGCGCATCGCCGAGCTCCTGCACGAGAAGGGCTTGCACATCGCGCGCCGGACGGTGGCGAAGTACCGTGAACAATTGAATATCCTGCCGGCGCGGTTCCGCCGTCGGGTGGCCTGATCGTCTGTCCTCACAAGGCGCGCCTCGCACGCGCCGGGAGGCATGTCGTGCAGATCACCGTCACAGCCCGCCACACCGAACTCAGCCATGGTGTCCGCCAGTTCGCCCAGACCCGTCTCGAGAAGCTGACCAAGTACGCGAATGACATCCATGGCGCGCACGTGATCGTCTCACTCGAGAAGCACGTGCACACGGCCGAGATCACGCTCAGCGTGAACAGCCATGAGCTCGTGGTGCGGCAGGAGCACGCCGAGGCCGGCGCGGCGATCGAACTCGCGGCCGACCGCTTGGAAGAGCAGATGCGCCGCCTCAAGGACAAGCGTATCGACCAGGTCCAGCGCGGCGGCGGCAAGACGTTCCCGAATGAGCATTCCGACGCGGCTGACGATTCCGCTGACGACTCGGCGGAACAGGCGTGAGGAAGCTTTGAAGAACCTGAGTATCGCCCGGCTGTTCGAGGACCAGCGTGAGGAGCTGCAGATCGAGCTCCTCACGGAGTCCCTTGCGTCTCTCGCCGAGATCACGGTCAGCGACATCAACCGTCCCGGCATGGCGCTGATGGGTTTTGTCGAGAACTTCCTGCCCGAGCGCATCCAGATCCTCGCGCAGACCGAGCTCACGTACCTGGCCACGCTCTCGCCCGAACGCGTTCGCGAGGCGATCGACCGGCTCTTCGGCTTCACCATGCCAGTGCTCGTGATCTGCAAGGGCCTGGAAGTACCGCCCTACCTGATCAAGCGCGCGAATGAATGCTCCACGCCGGTGTTGCGTACGCCGATGAGCACGACGCCGTTCATCCATTCGCTCACGAGTTACCTGGACCACATGTTCGCGCCGCAGGTGAGCGTGCATGGGTCGCTCGTCGACGTGTATGGCTGCGGGTTGCTGTTCACCGGCCGCAGCGCGATCGGCAAGTCCGAGACGGCGCTCGATCTGGTCGAGCGTGGTCACCGCTTGGTGGCCGATGACGTGGTCACGATCACGCGCCGCCATGGCGACGTGCTCATCGGCACCGGCAACCAACTGCTTCGCCATCACATGGAGATCCGCGGCCTGGGCATCATCGATGTGCAGTCGATCTTCGGCGTGCGCTCGATCCGCCTGCAGAAGCGTGTCGAGATCGAGGTCAACCTGCGCGAATGGTCGAACGACGAGGAATACGAACGTGTCGGCCTGGACGAGAAGAAGACCGACATCCTGGGCGTGCAGGTGCCGCTCGTGCAGGTGCCGATCACGCCGGGCAAGAACATCACGGTGATCGCCGAGGTCATCGCGCTGCACTATCTGGTCAAGGTGTATGGCGGCTTCTCGCCGGCGGAGCGATTGAACCAGCACATGCTCGAGGTGATGAAGCGCAAGAGCGCCGCGCGGGCATGGGTGCGGGAGGATACGGAATGAGCGTCACGCCAGAAGGCGCACCGGGCGCCGCGGGCGAGGGGCAGCAAGGCGCCAGCGTGCCCGCTCTGCTCGTGATGCACGCTGAGTTGGCGCAGGCTCTGATCCACGCGGCGCAGAAGGTCTATGGGCCCATCACCGATGTGGCCACGATCTCGAACGAGGGCCTGTCGCGCGACGGCCTCGAGGACGCCATCCAGGACTCGGTGATCGGTTGGAAGCACGGCGGGCTCGTGCTCACCGACTTCTGGGGCGGCTCGTGCCACACGTGCGGCATGGCGGCGGCGCGTGGGCGCGGCGAGATCGTGATCATCACCGGCGTCAACCTTCCGGTGCTGCTCGACTATCTGCACAACCGCGAGAAGATGAGCGCGATCGAGTTGGCCGAGCGCTTGCAACAAAAAGGCCGCGACAGCATCCGTTTTCAGCGCGGGCCTCTGGCATGAGCTGGGTGCTCCATCGCATCGATGACCGCTTGATCCATGGCCAGGTGCTGGTCGCGTGGGGCGCGCGCTACAACCCCGCGCGCATGTGGGTCGTCGACGATGCTGTGGCTGCGAGCGGGTGGGAGGCCGACCTCTTCCGCGATGCCGCGCCCGGCATAGATGTGCGCGTGCTCACCGTCGATGAGGCCGCGGCCGCTTACGCCGAAGAAGCCGCAGCGCCCGGCTCAGCGTTCCTGCTCGTGCGCGACCTGCAGACCGCGCTGCGCTTGAGCGAGTACGGCGCGAGCATCGCCCACTTCAACGTGGGCGGGCTGCACTACGCGCCTGGCAAGACAAAGGTGAACGAGTTCGTCTACCTCGATGACGCCGACCGCAAAGCCGCACATTCGCTGCTCGCGCGCGGCGTGGTGCTCGAAGTGCAGGACGTCCCCGCCACGCGGCCGCAGGCTCTGGCGGCGCTCGAGCCCGCCGTCCAGCCGTGAACCCCAGCGTTCCCGCCCTGGTGGGCACCGTGCTGCTCGGCGGCATCGCCGCGCTAGACGCCACGCCCGTGGCGCAGACGCTGCTGTCGCAGCCGCTCGTCACCTCCACGGTGCTGGGGTTGATCTGGGGCGACTGGCCGACCGCGCTCGCGGTGGGTGTGGTGCTGCAGATATTGGCCGCGAGCACACTGCCCGTGGGCTCGCGCACGCCCGAGGACTACGCGACCGGTGGCGTGATCGGCACCGGCGTCGCGCTCGCGCTGGGCGCGCACGCGCCGTTCGAGCAGTGGCGCGATGCGGCCGCGCTCGTGGGGGTCTTCGCCGGCATGATCGCCGCCACACTCGGCGTGCCGCTGATCAAGTACCAGCGCCGGCGCAACGAGGGCCTGAGCCGCTGGTGCGAGGACGCGCTGCGCGCCGGCGACGAAGGTGCACTCGGCCGCGCGAACGCCGCTGCGGTCGCGCTCGCCTTTGGCATCGGCGTGGCGTTCTGCGCGATTGCCATCGCCGTCTTCACGCTGGCTGCGCGCGGACTTGTCGAGCACGAGTCGCTGCGTCTCTCGCGCGCGTGGACGCTGGCGCAGCCGCTGTGGCTGGGCTTCGGCTTCGCGCAGCTGCTGCACGCGTTCATCCAGCGCCGACTCACGCGTGCCGGCGTCTTTGCCGCCGCCATGATCGGCGCGTGGCTGTCGCTTGTGATGGGGACGCCATGAGTCGCATCGTATGAGCGAGAACATGCTGCCGCCCGAGAGCGCGCAGGTACCCGCCGCCGCGCCTGCGCCCGCGCCCGCGACGCCGCCTGCGCCCGCGCCAGCGCCTGCGCCCGCGCCCGC
>JANYBS010000083.1 GCA_025360715.1 Candidatus Eiseniibacteriota bacterium
CGATCCCCTCGCGCGCCGGCCATGGCCTCACGCGCGACGCATTCGACGCGGCGATCCCCATCGAGTTCTGGCGCGAGGTCGTGGACCGCGTGGCGGCCGAAGCGCCCGGGACGCTGCTTCTTGCTGAGGCCTTCTGGATGATGGAAGGCTATTTCGTGCGCACGCTCGGCATGCACCGCGTGTACAACAGCGCGTTCATGAACATGCTGCGCGATGAGCAGAACGCGAACTATCGCTCGGTGATCAAGAACACGATCGAGTTCGATCCCGACATCCTGCAGCGCTACGTGAACTTCATGAACAACCCCGACGAGCGCACGGCGGTGGACCAGTTCGGGCGCGGCGAGAAATACTTCGGCGTGTGCACACTCATGGCCACGCTGCCGGGTCTGCCCATGATCGGCCACGGGCAGATCGAAGGCTACGAAGAGAAGTACGGTATGGAGTTCCGCCGCGCCTCGCGCGTGGAGCCCACCGACGAGGGTCTGGTCGCCGAGCATTGGCGGCGCGTCACGCCGCTGCTGCACCGCCGCCATCTGTTCTCGGGCGCGCAGCACTTCCGGCTCTTCGACGTGTTCGCGGACCACGGCGGCGTCAATGAAGACGTCTTCGCCTACAGCAATCGCACGGGTGATGAGCGCGCGCTCGTGCTCGTGAACAACCGCTATGCCGACGCGCATGGCTGGATCCGCATGAGCGCCTCGTTCGCGATCAAGCATGGCGACGGCGGCCGCGAGATGCGCCAGAGCAGCCTGGCCGAGGCGCTGGCGCTCGACACGCGCGCGCCGTTCGCGCGCTGCTACGACCTGGTGAGCGGCCTGCAGCACCTGTACCGCACGCATGCGCTGGCGGAGCAGGGCCTGCACCTGCACCTGGGCGCGTATGGTTCGCGCGTCATGCTCGACTGGCAGGCCGTGCACGACGACGGCCGCCCGTGGGCCGCGCTATGCGATGCGCTGGATGGCCGCGGCACGCCGTCGCTCGACGACGCGCTGCTCGAACACGAGCTAGCCGAAGTGCACCACACGTTCGCGCGCGCGCTCGATGAAGCGCGCGCCGTGCACGCGACCGATACCGGCGCGGTGGCCGAGACGCTCGCGGGCTTCGAGGCGCACGTGCTCGCGTTCCTGCGCGCGTGCGATCGTTGCGCGCACGGCCCCGGCGGCAAGCACGCGGGCCTGGACGCCGCCACGCGCTGGGCCGGCACCGCCGAGCGCGCGGCAAGCTTCGCGCGCGAGCGCGTGCTCACGCTGCGCCATCTGCACGAGCAGCTCACCGGCGATCTCGCGCCGCCCGCCGATGCGCGCGTGCTGCCGGCGTCCGGGCAGCCGGACGCCCTGCAAGCGCCGGGCGCGTGGGATTTCGCGGTGGCGCTCTCGTTCGCGCATGCGCTCGAACGCTTCGTTGCGGGCGCCGCCACTCCCGCCGATCCGCAGGCGCTCACGGCGCTCTTCGATGGCCTGCGCCTTCGCGCCGCCCTTGCCGACTGGCTCGCGCGCCGAGGCACGAGCGAGGACGAGCGCTGGCGCATCGCCGCACTCGTGCGCGCCGCGATCGCGCACGCGAGCTGGACCGCGGCCTTGATCGCACCCGCGCCCGCGGCAGCAGCGCCCGAGCCCACGCCTGCCGCGAAGCCCACTGCCAAGCCCAAACGTACGAAGAAGGCTGCGGCGTCCGCGGCGCACGAAGCCGCGCCTGAGCTCGCTATCGCACTCGCAGGCCCGGTCGCGCCGTGGCGCACGGACTCAGACGTGCGCTGGCTGATCGGCGTGCACGAGCACGGCGGCATCACGTGGTTCTCGCGCGAACACTTCACGCGCACGCTCTGGTGGCTGGCGCTCGATCCGCTCGCCCGCGCGGTCCGCGACCGCAGCGCCGATGCCGCCGGGCTGGCAGCGCTCTCGGCCCGCTTGCGCGCTGAACTGGCCGCCGCCGAAGCGAGCGCCTGGCAGTTCGACAAGTTCTAGCCGGGGTTGGGCGGGCGCCTTCATCCCCGACTTCCGCCTGGCAACGCCCCGAAGCCCGCGTGCTAGACTTTTGGCATGCGCCTCCTCCTGCTCCGCCTTCTGCCCGTCGCACTTCTGCTGCTCGTCGCAGCGCCGGCAACCGCCGCGCCCGCCCGCTTCCCGATGCCCGACGGCAGCGTCATCGAGCGCGACGAACGCGACATCTCGCCGTTCCTTGCCGCGTGGAAGGCCGCACGCGCCGCGCAGGCCGCACGCGTCGCCCGACCCATGACCGCCAATCAGGCGCTCTACGATGCGCGCTGGTACGACCTCGCGCTCACGTTCACGCCCGCCTCTTCGCAGGTCGCGGGCACGGTGACCATGCGCGCCACGGTCACGGGCGGCCCCATCTCGAGCGTGGACCTGGACCTGTACAGCCTCATGAACGTCGACGCGGTCACCGCAGGCGGCGTCACCACGTCTTTCTCGCGCGTCGGCGACGTGCTCACCGTTCAGTTGGATCACGCGTACGCGACCGGCCAGACGTTAACGACCACGGTCACGTATCACGGCAATCCCACCGCGCCGGGCTATTTCGGCTTCCCGGTCGCGAACGGCCGCCAGCTCATCTGGAGCCTGTCCGAAGCCTACGGTGCGCGCACGTGGTGGCCATGCAAAGACGATAACGCCGACAAGGCCGACTCGGTCGACGTGCACTTCACCGTGCCGTTGGGGCTCACCACGGCCTCGAACGGCACGCTGCTCAGCACCACGACCACGGCGACCACCTCGACCACGAACTGGCGCGAGCGCTACGCCATCGCGCCCTATCTGGTATCGATCGCCAGCTACCCTTACACGGTGGTGGATGACTGGTACCGGCCCACGCCCACCGATTCCATGCTGATCCGCTTCCATCTCTTCCCCGAGACGGTCGCGAGCGCCGCTGCAGTCGACGCCAAGGTCAAGACCATGATCGCGGCATACGCGACGCGCTTCGGTGAATACCCGTTCGTGAATGAGAAATACGGCCACGCGCAATTCCTCTTCAGCGGCGGCATGGAACACCAGACCTGCACGAGCCTGGGCTCGTTCAGCGAGTTCGTTGTCGCGCACGAGTTGGGCCACCAGTGGTGGGGCGACATGGTCACGTGCCGCGACTTCCATCACATCTGGCTCAACGAGGGCTTCGCCACGTATTGCGAGGCGCTATGGGACGAGGCCAATGGCGGTACCAGCGCGTACATGGCGAACATCGTCGGCAACACCTACCTGGGCGCCGGCAGCATCTACGTGCCCGACGCCACGAACGAGACGCGCGTCTTCGACTCCAACCTCTCGTACGACAAAGCCAGCTGGGTGCTGCACATGCTGCGCCACATGCTGGGCGACACCACGTTCTTTGCCGCCATGCGCCAATACCGCGCGCAGTGGGCGTACAAGAGCGCTGTGACGGAAGACTTCCGCGATGTGTGCGAGGCCGTCTCGGGCCGCGACTTGCACGCGTTCTTCCAGCAGTGGATCTACGGCGAGTACCATCCCGTTTACCGTGCCGACTGGACCAGTGCGCCCGCGGGCGGCGGCTACGACATGAACGTGACGCTGCGCCAGACGCAGAGCTGGCAGCTCTTCACGATGCCCGTCGACCTGCGCATCTCAACGTCATCGGGCGACGTGAACGTGACCGTGCCCGACTCCCTCGCTTCGCAGACATTCGTCATTCACGTCGCGGGCCTGCCCAGCGCGGTCGCGGTCGATCCCGACAACGGCATCCTCCGGGAGCTCGACCAGCCGTTCATCGCGCCGCCGTTCGATCGCAGCGTGCTGCTCGTGAACGGTGTCGACTGGGCCAACTACGGCGCCGAGATCACCTCGGCCTACAGCCACAACGCGTTCTCGGGCGCCTACGCGATCGACTTCTGGGACACGTTCGCCGCGCCGGCCGCCGGCTATCCGCTGCCTCTGCCCGCGCCGCTGGGCCATGGCGCCGTTACATCAGATGCACTTGGCCACTATCGCAACGTGATCTGGGTGGGCAACAACTTCAACGGCGATCTAGGCGCGTGGCAGGCCACGCCGATCCGCAACTACCTCAAGGCTGGCGGCAATCTCTTGCTCATGTCGCGCATGGGCGACAGCTTCCTCGACGACTCGCTGCGCACGTACCTGGGCATCACGTGGACCAATACCGGCGCCACGCTGAACGATTGCATCGCGACGCGCCCCGGCTTCACGTCGCTCACGCCCATCGCCACGCAGAGCGTGTGCGCGCTCTTCGACACCGTGCGCACCACACCCGAGAGCGAACTGCTGTTCCGGGCCTCGTCGGGATTCGTGCCTTCCCGCGGGCTGGGGGCGATCCGCATGCCCGTGGGCGGCGCGGGTCTGCGCACGCATGGCGGCCGTTTCGCGTTCCTCTCCGGCCGGCCGTATCGCTGGACGCAGAGCATCCTTCAAGCCGACGTGACGAACCTGCTCACCACGCGCTTCCTCGAGCCGCTCTCGCTCGCGGGCACGCCCGCGCCCGCGCTGCCCGCGCGCCCCGCGCTCGCCGCGCCGCAGCCGAACCCCTCGCGCGGCGTCACGTCGATGCGCTTCTCGCTCCCGCGCGATGGCCACACGCAGCTCGTGCTGCTGGACGTGAGCGGCCGCCGCACGCGTGTGCTGATCGACGCCCCTCTCGCCGCCGGCGCCCACGAAGCCGAATGGGATGGCCGCAACGAGGGCGGCGCGCTTGCACCGCCTGGCCTCTACTGGGCAAGGCTCGAAAGCGCAGGCGAACGCGTGACGCGCAGGCTGGTGCGGGTGAGATAGCACCCACGATGCACCGTGGGCAGACTTGGTCGATCCATTCCACTCGCACCAGAGAGGGATCATGAGACGATTCGGATTCGTCATGGCTTCCATGCTTTACGCAACGGTCGCGACCGCGAACCCCGCCGGCGAGCATCTGGCATATACCGTCGGGTGCGTGAACTGCCATCACCAGACCGACAAGAGCATCATCAATGCTCCGCCACTCATGGTGGTCCGGACCTATTCGCTTCCGGAATTCCGCAAGCTCATGAAGACGGGCGTCACGCGCGCAGGCCGCGACATGGCCTCGCAGGGCAGCGTCATGGGCTTCGTGGCGAAGGAGCAGTTCGCTCACTTCACCGATGCGGAAGTCGCCTCACTCTACGATTACTTCACCAAGGACTGGACCGCGCAGCGCGGTATCGAGGAAGAGAAGAAGATCCCGATCTACTTCAAGCACCCGGCCGCGACAACGAAAAGCCGGCCCAAGTAGCAGGGCCGGCGTCTCTCGTTTCGCGGGCGCACCGCGGACTTCGCCGCACTACTTCGCCAGCGTGATCTCGCCCTTCTCGGTGAGGTCGAACTTGCCCGCCAGCGGTTCCTTCGGTAGACCCGGCATGCGCATGATCTCACCGGTGATCGGCACGACGAAGCCGGCGCCCGCGGCGAGCTGGATCTCGCGCACGGTGATCGTGAAGTCGCTCGGCCGGCCGAGCTTGGTCGCGTCATCCGACAGGCTGTATTGCGTCTTCGCCATGCAGATGGGCAGCTTGCCGAAGCCGTTCTTTTCCAACGCCTTCATATCCTTGGCGCCCTTGGCCGTGAAGTCCACGCCCTTCGCGCCGTAGATCTCGCGCGCGATCGTGGTGATCTTCGTCTCGATGCTGGCGTTCCAGTCGTAGAGCGGCTTGTAGCTGGGCTCTTTCACGCCGTCAACCACGCCCTTCACCACGCGCGCCAGGTCGGTCACGCCGTCGCCGCCCACCGCGAAGCTCTTGGCGACCTCGGCCGGCACGCCCAGCTTGGCGCAGTGGGCCTTGAGCGCAGCGACTTCCTCGTCGGTGTCGGTGGGGAAGTGGTTGATCGCCACCACGGCCTGCTGCCCGAACTTCTTGATGCTCTCCAGGTGCTTCTCCATGTTCGCGACGCCCTTCATCATGGCGTCCACGTTGGGCTTGCTGACTTCTGTCAGCGGCACGCCGCCATGCATCTTGAGCGCGCGGATCGTCGCCACCAATACGGTGCACGCCGGCGAGAAGCCCGCATAGCCACAATTGATATCGAAAAACTTCTCGGCGCCCAGGTCGAACGCGAAGCCGCCCTCGGTGATCACCATGTCGGCGTACGCGAGCGCGGCCTTGGTGGCGTTGATCGTGTTGGTGCCGTGCGCGATGTTCGCGAACGGGCCACCGTGCACGAACGCCGGTACGCCCTCGGTGCTCTGCACCAGGTTGGGCTTCACGGCGTCGCGCAGCAGCGCGGCCATGGCGCCCACGGCGTTCATGTCGGCCGCGGTCACCGGCGAGAGGTCGTTGCGATACCCCACCACGATACGGCCCAGCCGGGCCTTCAGATCAGCCACGCCTTCCGCGAGACAGAGAATGGCCATGACCTCACTCGCGGCCGTGATATCGAAGCCGCTCTCGCGCGGCACGCCTTCGGTGCGGCCGCCCAAGCCGATCACGATATCGCGCAGCGCGCGCTCGTTCATGTCGATCACGCGCTTCCAGCTCACACGGCGCGGATCGAGCCCGCTCGGGCTGCCGAAATGCAGGTGGTTGTCCACAAGCGCCGCGAGCAGGTTGTGCGCGCTCGAGACAGCGTGGAAGTCGCCGTTGAAGTGCATATTGATATCGTGCACGGGCAGGATCTCGCTCGCGCCGCCACCGGCGCCGCCGCCCTTCATGCCGAACACGGGCCCTAAGCTGGGCTCACGAAGCGCCACCGCGCTGTGCACGCCGATCTTCGCCAGACCCTGCGCCAATCCCACGCTTGTCGTGGTCTTGCCTTCGCCCGCGGGCGTGGGCGTGATCGCACTCACAAGCACCAGCTTGCCGCGACGCGGCTTGCCCACGAACGACTCCAGCGACAGCTTGGCTTTCCAGTTGCCGTACGGCTCCAGATGCGCGGGCTCGATACCCAGCGCAGCAGCGATCTCGGTGATGGGCTTCATAGGATGAGCCTCATGGCGGAGCGTGAACTCCCTTTCCGAAAGGATCGTGAAGGCCGCATGGGGAACGGCCCGTGGTCGGGCACACAGCCCTGCGAGCGGGTCACCGTGCAGATTAGGCGAGATCCGGGCAAGGCGCATGCTCCGGGAACGCACCGGGCGTCTTGCCGCTTGTCGAGGCGATACGCCCCCCTCTAAAGTTCACGCGACCGAACCCCCACCCCGCAGGCCGACCGACCGGGAACCGGCGGGGGTGATCCCCCACGATGGAGTGCAAGGCGCGGCATGCCCCTGCCCTCCCGCGAGAGGTTGACCGTGAAGCCGTACGCGCCGACGCACCCGAGGCCGGCAGTCGCCGGGCCGCTCCCTGCCGCCTTCATCCTGATCCTCGCGGGCCTGCTGGCCGTATCTGGAACCTTCCGCCCCGAAGCCGCGCGCGCCGAAGGCAGCGCGACCCTGCTCACCAGCGGTGGGTACCGGCCGTTCCTCGAATACCGCACCGACTTCACGCAGAACTCCTCGATCCGCCGCCAGACGGTGGTGAAGGTGTTCGTGAATCCCGGCGATACGCTTTTGTTGGCCTCGAGCGCGAATGGCGTGGGCCAGGGCCGCATCCGTTACGTGGAACCCAGCGGCGTGGGCGCGCTGGTCTCCAACGCGGGCACGACGGGCGACATCGCGAATCTCGCAGCCGAACTTGCCGGGCCGCTGCCCGCGCTTGGCGGCTTCAACGCCGCGCGCATCCCGGTCGCGAACGGCCATGGCGGCGTGTGGGAGATCCACTTCGTGAGCCCGGATTCCACGAACGGCTCCAACCCGTCCGAACTCCCGGTGGGCAACGCGTGGAACCAGCCGGCGAACGTGGGCTACGTGTGCGCGTGGGATGTGACCGTGCACTCCAGCACCGGCGCCACGATCCCCGGCCGCGCGTACGTGAACCAGCTCGCCATGAACGTGGGCGGCCCGGTCGGCAACCTGAGCTCGCAATTCTTCATCTTGACCCGCGATGGCTTTCGCTACCGCCTGGACGCCAACGGTGTACAGCCCTTCGGCTTCAATCTGTTCGCCAACAACAAGGGCTTCACCGACGCCGCCGGCGCCCCGCTCTACCACAGCGTCGATCTGAGCGGCGCACGCGTACATGACCCCGACGCGCTCGACACGCCGGCCGACGTGACCCACAAGATCTTCTTCAACCTGCCTTCCAATGACATGCCGGTCACCTCGCCCACGCCGTCGGGCACCACGTGGCTGCGGCTCGGCGCGCCGGTCGTGCCCACCGTGAGCAACCTCACGTTCACCGGCGCCGACGGCACGCCGGGTCAGGCAGGCGCGGGCCTGGGCGGCACGTTCCAGTTCACTGCCTCGGGCAACGGCAACTATGTGCTTCGCATCGACCTCGACGGCAACGGCTCGTACTTCGACCCCGTCGACCGCACCCTTGCCGGCTCGGCGACGCCGGGTGTGAACTTGGTCGTCTGGGATGGCAAGAACGGCCTCGGCCAGCGCGCACAGGCCAGCGGCTCGCCATCGTTCGTGACCGCGCGCGTGTCGCTGTTGGGCGGCGAGGTGCACTTCCCGTACATCGACGCGGAGAATAACACCGCCGGCATGATCCTCGAGCGTCAGGTGGGCGCGTTCTCGCCCGACGACACGCTCTACTATGACGACCGCCCCATCGGCGGCGGCTTCGCGCTCCCGCCCGCCGGTGAGAACAGCGTCACGGGCGGCCACAAGTGGTCCAGCTTCCTGGGCGACATCCGTGGCATGGACACTTGGACGTACGTGCCGGGCATCGATGCGCAGTTGAACCTCAAGCTCACGATCCGCGATGCGGACCTCGAACTCGTGAGCAAGACGCACGCGCCGAATCCGCTGCTGCAGGGCCAGCCCATGACGTGGACAGTGACCGCGCGCAACAACGGCCCCGACTCGATCTTCGCCGCCACCGTGCTCGACACCATGCCGACAGCGCTCAGCGCGCTCGCCGTGAACAGCAGCAGCACGCTGGGCGGCACGCAGATCGCCAGCAGTGGCTTTGCCGGCCAGATCTTCAGCGCCACGCTCTCGGTGATGCCGCCCAACGGCACGGCCACCTTCGTGCTGGGCGCGACGGTGGCCGCGAATGCCGGCTCGCCGATCATCAACCGCGCGCTCGCGTTGCGCGGCCCGGATCAGGGCGACGCCGATGACCCCTTGCGCGTTGGCGCGGGCAACAACGCCAAGCGCGACACCGCGCGCGTGGTCGCCGTGGCGCCCGATCTGGCGATCACCAAATCACACACCGGGAACTTCATCGTCGCTCAGAACGCGGCCTGGAACATCACCGTGCGCAACATCGGCAATGGTCCCACGACCGGCGCGATCACCGTCACCGACACGCTGCCCGCGGGCAACACGTTCGTGAGCGCGGCTGGCGCCGGCTGGACCATCACGCAGGCGAACGGCATCGTCACCGCCATCGCGAACGCCCCGCTCGCCAATGGCGCGCAGAGCGCGTTCACGATCACCGTGCTGGTGAGCCAGGGCGCAGTCCCCTCGACCACGAACTTCGCCTCGGTCTCGACGCCCGGCGACAGCAACCCCGGCAACAACCGCGGCAGCGACACCGTGCCGGTGGCGAGCGTCGCGGACCTGACGCTCTCCAAGACGCACGCCGGGCCCTTTAACGTGGGCCAGAACGGTACGTACACGCTCACGGTGACCAACCTGGGGCCGGGCGCGACGAGTGGCTCGCTCAGCGTGACCGACACGCTGCCGGCCGGCCTCACGTACGTGACCGCGTCGGGCCAGAACTGGCTCATCACGCACGTGGGTAACGCCATTCTCGCGGTGTACACGCCGATCCTGCCCGTGAACGGCACCGCAAACTTCACCATCACCGCGGCCGCCGGTCTTGCGGCTTACCCGAGCGTCACCAATGTGGCGCAGGTGCTGGGACCCAACGATCCCAACCATGGCAACGACCGCGCCACGGACCCCACACCGGTGAACGGCTTGGCCGATCTCACGATCGACAAGCGGCATACGGAAGACTTCGTCGCGCCGGGTGTGGGGCACTACCGGCTCGTGATCACCAACATCGGCAATATCCCCACGAGCGGCGGGATCACGGTATCGGACCCGTTGCCCGCAGGCCTGAGCTTCGCCTCTGCGACATCGCCTGATTTCACTGTGGTGCTTGGGCGCCAGACCTTCGTCGTCGCGGTGACGAATCGCGTCTTCGCCCCGGGGGATTCCTCTTCGATCGAACTTTATGTCAACGTCGTCAGTGAAGCCGTGCCGGGCGTGATCAATACTGCGACCGTTTCAGGCGGCGGAGACGGCAACCCCGCCAACAATTCAGACAGCGATCCCACGCCCGTGAACGGCTCGCCCGACCTGGCGATCGACAAGTCGCACCAGGGCACGTTCACCGTGGGGCTGGCGAACAACTATCGGCTTGAGGTGCGCAACGTGGGCACGGTCGCCACGACCGGCGCGATCACTGTGCGCGACACGCTGCCCGCTGGCCTGGGCTTCCTGGGCGGCAACGGCGTGGGCTGGAGCTTCGCCAACGCCGGACAGGTCGTCACCGCCACCTCGAACTCCTCGCTTGCGCCGGGCGCGAACACCTTCTTCGTGATCAACGTGAGCGTGGGCGCTGAGGCCGTGCCGGGCGTGACGAACGCCGCCACCGTGAACACGCCGGGGGATCGCAACCCGAACAACGACCGCGACACCGATCCCACGCCTGTGAACGGCCTGCCCGACCTGGCGATCACCAAGACCCACCGCGGCGACTTCGCGATCGGCGTCCCGGGCACGTACGCGCTGCTTGTGCGCAACATCGGCCAGGGCGCCACGATCGGCACGGTCACGCTGCTCGACACGCTGCCCACGGGCGTCAGCTACGTGAACAGCACGCAGGCCAACGGCTGGAACGTGGTCTGGTCGGCGCCGGTGCTCACCGCCACGACCGCGCGCGTGCTCGCGCCGCAGGACGCCGACACGTTGGTCTTCACGGTCGCGATCGGCCAGGGCATCGTGAATCCCCAGCACACACAGCA
>JANYBS010000105.1 GCA_025360715.1 Candidatus Eiseniibacteriota bacterium
GCTCGGCCGTCACCCTCGCGCGGCGCCGTGAAGTTCGACCTGCGCATGCCCCGCCCGGGCGATGTGGACGTGGCGGTGTTCGACGCCGCGGGCCGAAGGCTGAGCGGCGAATTCTCACAGCGTCTGCCCGCGGGCTCGCACAGCCTGGACTGGGCCGGAACGGGTAACACCCCCGGTGTGTATTTTGCTCGATTCGCCGTAGACGGCCGGTTCATGGGCTCGCGCCGGATCGTGATGGTGAAGTAGGGACGGCCTGTGCTGGAACCATGAAGGGTCTATCGTGCTCTTCGAGTCTCTCGCGAGCGACCGGAGCAGTCGTGGCGCCTGTGGCCCAAGGCAGTTGGCGACGCACACGCTCCGGTGACGCACTGCCCCATGACCCGCCCGATCTGACGAACCCGACCGCGGCATGATCATCGTGGACGGCGAGTTGCGACTCCTGCCGCAGCCGTCATTGGCCGGGGTCGCCGGAGTCTTGCCCGCAGGTCACGCCACAGGGTGGAAACGATCTTGTAGCGCCTGCCGCTCATGAATAACCCGGGCTAACAGCAGTTCTCGCCTTGCCACGCTTTGCGCGCTTCCTGCACGAGAAACACGGGCATGCACAGGGCGGCGACCGGGTCGGCCCACCACCAGCCGAACACGGCGTTCAAGCCGATACCCGCGAGCGTGATCGCCGAGAGCCACATGCACGCGGTCGCTTGAAAAGAGTCCGCGCGCAGGGAGCAACTCTCGAGCGCGGCCGCGGTTCGGCGCTTGGCACGGGCCAGCGCATACATGACGGCGATGGTCACCAGAGTCAGGACCATTCCAAGAACCGTCGGGTGCGGATGCTCGTGCTTGAACAGCGCGACGCCGGCATCGGCGACGATGTACACCGCGAGCGCGATGAGCGACAACGCAACCAGACGGTGCGCGCGCAGGTCGAGCTGCTGGATCGCCGCCGGGTCGGCCGCCGTGCGCTCGGCCCGCAAGCGCCAGATCAGCACGCCGGCCGAGGCGACTTCGATGACGCTGTCGGCGCCGAACCCGAGCAGGGCGATGCTGGAGGCTCGAATCGCGGCGGTGATCCCGATGACCGCCTCGAGGCTCGTCCAGCCCACGGTGAACCACTCGAGTTGCAACGCCCGCTGCCGGGCGGATCGCCGGGCCGGCTCGTGGGCGTGAGTGGGCATCAGCAGCGGAAGATCATCCATAGGATCCTCGAGAGGGCGGAGCGTGAAGCTTGATGGTGGTGCCGCGGACAGCGGTGCGCAAGCGCACTGAGCGCGAAGTCGACTTGTACCGCCAAAACGAGGCTGTGAGGCTTGAATAGGCGCTTTCGCGAATACTCGCGACTGCGATTCACAGGAGTGCCGTCCGATGTCTGAGCAAGCTCCTTGGGATGCCGCTTACGCGAAGCAGTAGCCAGCGCCGATGCTGACGTCTACCGCCGCCGGCACGTGGCGCGGCGCTACTCGAGGACCACTGCGCGCACGGATCGCCAGTTGCGCCCCTGCGTGAGGCGGATCATGTACACGCCCGGAGGAATCCTGCGGCCGGCGGCGAGGTCGACCACGTGGCGGCCGATGCCCAGCGAGCCCACCTCGCGCGCCGCGACCATGCGACCGGTCACGTCGAGCAACTCGATACTCGCCGGCAGCGGCTGCGCGAGTACGAACTCCACGCCAAGGTTCGCGCCACGCGCGGGATTCGGGCGCGTGCCCGCGAGCGCGAACGCCAGCGGCGGGGCAGGCCCCACTGCCAACGTGCCGCCCGGCGCCATGGTGGCATAGCCGCTCTCGTTGCCATTCACGTCGACGGCGGAGAGCGCGTACCAGTTGCCTGCTGGGCCGGGATCCACGTAGCCGGTGTCGCTGCGCGTGGCGATCAGATTGGCGGGCGAAGGTACGAAGCCAGCGGCGGCTCCTCGGTAGAGGCGGTAATACCAAAGATCGCTCTCGGTATTGCGGCCCCAGTGAAGATCGCTGGCGCCGCTGGTGTAGGCCGCTGTGAACGGTGCCGGCGTTGCGGGCGGCAAGTTGTCGACCGAGTAGCCCGAGTCCGCAGCCGAGAAGAAGTTCGTCGTGGGCGACGAAGTCGTCGCGCTCACAAAGAACGACGACCAGTGCGTGCCGGTGGCGCTCGAGTCGGCGAGTGTGGGTATCACCGCGTTATATGAGCTGTCGCCGCGCGCGGGGATCGTGGCGACGTAGTCCCAGCTTTCGCTCTGCGCGCGCGTGGGCGCAGAGCGCGCGCGTGACGCGGCGAGCGGGGCACCATTGGCGGCGTTGATGCGGCGGTAGACCTCGTAGCTGGTGATCACTGTGCCCGAGCCTGCTGCGTCGGAGCCATTGGCGGCGATGCGCAGGCGCACTTGGTGGCCCTGGTCGCCCTTGATGTCGGTGACGGCGGTGACCTTTTGCAGGTGCGAGTACCGCACGATCCGCGAATTGAAGTGGTCGGCCGCGTACACGTTGCCCGCAGCGTCGAGCGCCACGCCGTACGAGGTGACGTAGGCGCCATTGAGCAGATCGGGGCTCCACTGCGACAGGAATGCCCCCGAGCTGGTGAATTTCTGGATATTCTGGCAGTTGCTGCCGGCCACGTACACGTTGCCCGCGCGGTCGATGGCGATGCCCTGGGGCTGCGTGAACTGCCCGCTGCTGCACCCCGCGCCTCCCCAAGCGGTGACGAAAGCGCCGCTAGGCGTGAACTCTTGAATGCGCACGTTGCCCAAGTCGACCACGTACAGGTTGCCGTTCGGGCCGACCGCGACCGCGATGGGAGTGCCGAACTGGCCTGTTGCGACGCCGGCGGTACCCCACTTGGCGAGGAACGCACCGCTGGTGGTGAATTTCTGTATACGATTGTTCTGCGAGTCCGCCACGTAGATGTTGCCGAGCGCGTCGAGGGCCACGCCGGTGGGGTGATTGAACTGGCCATCGCCGGTACCCGTGGTGCCCCACTGCAGCAGGAACGTGCCGTCGGCGGTGAACTTCTGCACGCGGCTGTTGCCCGAGTCGGCCACGTACACGTTGCCCGCGGAGTCCGTGGTGATGCCGCCGCCAAACAGCAGCAGCCCGGGGCTGGTGCCCGGCGAGCCCCACGTGCCCAGGTAGTTGCCGCGCAGGTCGAACTTCTGAATGCGGTCATTGGTGGTCTCGAGCACGTAGACGAACCCGCTCGAGCTGACCGCGATCGCGTCGGAGCCCTTGAACTGCCCAGCGCCTGTTCCGAACGAACCCCACTGCGTGAAGTAGGGCATGACCGATTCTGGGCTGACCAGCGATTGCGTCATTGCGGTGGGGCCGGTAGGCGAAAAGCCTGAGTCGCCGCTGTAGCTGGCGCTCACCGCATTGGCCCCTTCGGGCAGCGTGGCCAGCGTGAGAGCCGCCGCCCCGGCGCTGAGCGCGACGAGCGTCGGGACGCCGTTCACGAGAAACGTGACCCCCCCGGTCGGGATGCCCGTCCCCGGAGCCACGGCCGTGACCGTGGCCGTGAACGTGACCGACTGGGTGACGCCGGAGGGGTTGAGCGACGAAGCGAGCGCTACGTTGCTCGCCGCCTTGTTGACCTGCATGGCAACGCCGGGCGAGGTGCTGACAGCGCTGTTCGCGTCGCCGCCGTAGTAGGCGATGAGCGGATGGCTGCCCACGGGGAGATTCGAGACGACCAGGCTGGACGGGCTCGCGGCGCCGATGACCGCGCCGTTGTCCTTGAAGTAGGTGAGGCCCGAGACCGTGACCGGCGAGACCGTCGCCGTGAGCGTGACCGGCTGGCCGAACACGCTGGGATTGACGTTCGCCGTCATCGAGACTGATGTCACGGTGCCGAATACCTGCAACCGCTGGTTGCCACTGTCCAAGACGAGGACGTTGCCTGTGGCGTTGGTGACGACCGCGCGCGCGAGTTGGAACTGCCCCGCGCCGGCTCCTTGGGTGCCCCACTGGCTGATGAGCGCGCCGGCGCTGGTATATGAGTCCATCCGGTAGCCACCGGTTTCGGTCACGATCACGTGCCCGCCGTTGTCGACGCACACGCCGTAGGGGGTGACGAGCCCGCCCCATTGCGAGACATACGCTCCGGCGGCGGTGAACTTCTGGACGCGGCCATTGTTCGTGTCGGCGACGTAGACGTTGCCGGCGGCGTCGGCGGCGATACCGAACGGGGCGTTGAACTGCGAGTTGCCCGCGCCCGCGCTGCCCCACGACGTGACGAGCGCGCCGGCGACCGTGTACTTGCTGATCGCGCTTGTGCCGACCACGTAGAGGTTGCCAATACCATCGCTTGCCACGCCATGTGCGCCCGCGACTGTCCACGTGCTGACAAAGGCGCCGGCCTGCGTGAACTTCTGCACGCGATTGTTGCCGCTGTCGCCCACGTAGACGTTTGCGGCGTCGACCGCGATGCCCCACGGCTGGTTGAACTGTCCGTTCGCGCTGCCCAGCGTGCCCCACGAGGCGAGCAGCGAGCCGACGTTGGAGAACTTGAGCACACGGTTGTTGCCCGTGTCGGCGATGTACACGTTGCCGGCCGCGTCGTTGGCGACGCCAGAGGGTGATGCCAAAGCCGCCGGAAGCTGGACGATGAAAGGCGGAGGAGGATCCGCCTGCGCCGCGCGCGGCGTGAGGCCCACGGTAGCCGCGAGAAGCGCGAAGCAAACGAGCAGGGACGAGACGGCGGCCGGCGCCAATCGCAGGGGCGAGTGCACGGAGACTCCTTCGCGAGAACCGGGCAATCGCGAGCCGAGGGGCCGCGGTGCACAGTGGGACGGTGTGCCACCCAAGAGAAGCGGGTCGGCAGCGCGTCGAGCGACGGATCGAGTTCCGGCACCGGGCAGGCATGGGAGATGATACGGGGTCTTGGGGGCGAACCCTATGGGAATCGAGAGGGGGGCGGCGCACCGGCGGTGGGGCCGACGTCGAGCGCGGCGCGCTTGCAGAAGTGGCCGGCTGCGGCTTGGACGCCAGTCGTTGACAGCGTTTTCAGACGACTGCGTCGTATCAATTGTGCCTCCTCTCGACTTTCCGTGGAGCGCGGCGTCTGAGTTGACGTCGTAGGCGCTCCGGTTCATCCATGGCAGTTCTTTTTCGCGGGAGCAGGAGGCAGCGCGATGAACCAGGAGCAGAGCGATCCTGTCGCGAGCTCCCTCGGGTTGCGAGGCTTTGCAGTGCTGGCGGTGGTGCACGAGCACCATCCGCGGCGAGGACGGGTGAAGGTGGTCAGGATCGAACGGCGCAGCGGCAGGGACTGTAGGTGGTGACCGCAACCAGTCGGCGGCGGCGAGCCTCACGGAGGGGCTCGAAGAGACGCTGACGCTCCACCGGCATCTTTCGCACCTGGACAGCAAACTCGTCCGCGAACGGAAGATCAAGCAGCAGCACCGAATCCAGCAGGCCGCGAGATCAGACGATGGAGCCGCGACGAAATCGGATCCAGAAATGGGATTGACTCCAGGACGCTGTCCGGCGGTAAAATAGGAGGGAGCCACACGCCCGAACTCGCGACCCCTTGTGGAGGATGCCTCCGAAGACTCTTGAGACCTCGGTTCAGCGGCGCTCAGCCGCGGTTAGGGTCCCAAGCAGCCGGAGGTCGTGATGCGTTCGCCAGTATCCGTGTTGGCGCTTGCCAGCGCGCTCGCGCTTGTTTCTCCCGTCAGTGCCCATCCGCCTCGGGCGCCCGAGCTTCCGGTTGGCCAACCGATCGAGGCCCCCGAAGCAACCGCTGACGCGTTCTTGCAGCTGGACGAAGTCGCTCCCGATGAGGCATTGCTCGGGCGCCCTCGAACGCAGGACGAGAGTGTTGTTTACCTGATCGTCACGAACCGCAGGCTTGCACCGGTGTTCTGGTCGTTCGCGCGGTGGAAGACGCATCACGGAAGCCGCGCCACGGTGCGCACCGTGGAGTGGATTCGCCATCACTACGACGGGCGCGACGACGCCGAGCGAGTTCGCGAGTTCCTCAAGGACGCGCATTCGCATTGGGCGGCACGGTGGCTACTTCTGGGTGGCGACTCCACAACCGTCCCGATCCGACTGGCCAGCGTCGCTCCGAGCGCTCCAGGACTTCCGGACGTCATCCCGACCGACTGGTACTACGCGTGTCTCGACGGAAACTGGGACGCGAATGGCAATGGACTGTTCGGAGAACTTCCGGTGCCGGGCGGTTCGCCGGGCGACGACCCTGATCTTGTGCCGGAGCTCAATGTTGGACGCGCGCCGGTGAGCACTCGCGCCGAAGCGCGCAGCTTCACTCGCCGCACACGCGAGGCGTACGAAACGCCGCCGGCGGACTTTGTCGCAAGCACGCTGCTTGCGGCGGGCTCATCGGGGAGCCCACAGGACCCGTTCCCGTTCTTTCTGGCGTGGGGTTCCGCGCTGGAACCGCTCGTGGGACCGCTGCGCGATTCAGGCCGAGATGTTCTGCGGCTGTACGCGTTTCCGTCCACGCCCCCGATCGCGTCCGGCGCGGATTCGCTGACGCACGATGCGCTGATCCACGCGCTTGATGCCGGGCCGTCGGTCGTGGCCCTGGCGTTCAACACTGGATTGGCGGGCCTGTCCACTGACGGTCAGAGTGTGGACGTGACCGATGCCGACCTGATGGCACTCACGAATCGTGGACGACTTGGTCATGTGGCCGCGGTGGGGGCATTCACGTGCTCGCCGGGATCCGCAAGCGTGGCTCGCGCACTGCTGACCGCGCCGCACGGCGGTGCGGTGTCGGTCTACGGTCCCACTGCAGCGAGCTACAGTGCTGCTACGAATCTGATGCGGGATTACTTGGAGCGCGTCGCCGGAGCAGGTGCGATGACGCTTGGAGAAGCTTCCTCGGCCCGCGGCGAGGGGCAACAGGCGAACTGGCCGAGCGGTGGCTACCTGTACGCGCTCTTTGGCGACCCGCAGTTGCGAGTGCCCGCGGCTTCGCAAGCAGGGCCATCGATTGTTCGTTCATCGGGGCCGCTCGCGAGCTTGCCGGCGAGCACTGGGACTTCGTTCACCGTGTCGCTCACCAACCCCGTGCGTGAACGGCTGCGCGTGGCGTGGAGCGCAAACGCGGCCGGGAACATTGATGTGGACGTCTACGATATGGCGGGCCGTCACGTGGCCGCGGTGACGCGCGGTTCGAGCGCCGCGAGCGGCGAAGAGTCGTGGGACTTGCGCGATCGCCGGGGAACGCGCGTCTCGCCAGGTGTCTACCTGGTGCGAGCCGCAAGCGGAGCGCATACCGTCACGAGACATGTCGTTGTGCTGCCCTGAACCCCCGCGCGGTGTGGGCTTGACCCGTTCTCGTATCCGCCTTTGAGAAGATGTCCACGAAGACGTGGCAGGCTCAAGTGGGCCAGCGGAGTGGCTCCGCTTGACCGTCGTGCCTTCATGAGCATTGCACCCGCCAGAACTTTGAGGCCGAGCATGTCAGGGACTGCATCGATCGAACGCAGGGCAGAGCTCATGAAGGTGTGGCCGATGGCACGCCGTTCTCCAGGGGCGCTGCGAGGTCCACTCGGCCTGCTGACTCTGACTCTGGTGATGTCGTTCTGCTCACCGAGGCTGGCGCATGCGTTCGTCACCGGCGCGATGCAGGGCCATCTGCTCTTTAACGGCGCGCCTGTTCAGGTTTCAGCGATGACCGGCCCCGGCGCGCTCTCGGTGCAGCTGGCTGTGGGGAACGCGGTGAGCGTGGACGCTGCGGGTGCTTACAAGTTTCCCGATCTGCCGCTGGGCACGTATCAGCCGACGGTCATGCTCGCGGCGACTGCGATCGGCCAAGGTGCGCCAACGCAAGCGACGGCCGGCGGCATCGCTACAGTCGACATGGACGTGACGAGCACGGCTGGGCTTGCCACGGGTGCGATCACGGTCAACGGCCAGCCCTTTGCGGGTGCGCGTATCACGGTCGACGTGAACGGAACGGCGTGTTCTTTTGGCGCGAGCGGCGCCAGTTTCACGATGCTGTTGCCGCCGGGCGTGCATACGGCAGTGGTGAGCAGTGCACTCACAGGCACGCCCATCGGCACGTTGCCTATTTCGGTACAAGCGGGCCAGACCACGAATCTTGGAACGGTGGTTTTTGGCACTGGCGCACTGCAAGGCTACGTGCTCTACAACGGCGCGCCGGCTCCGGCGTTGGCGTTCGCAGGTTCTGCCGCGGTCACGGTGCGGGCGGCCGTGGGGATCGCCGCGAACGTGGATGCGAATGGCGCGTACGGTTTTGCGAACCTTCCTGGCGGAACGTATGCGCCCGCGGTGATGCTCGGTGCAAACGTGCTGCTGCAGGGTTCAGCGACGCCGGTGACTGCCGGCAGCAGGGCGACGGCCCACTTGGACGTCACAGCCAGTGCCGGGCTTGCGACGGGCGTGATCGCGGTGAATGGCCAGAGCGTTTCGGTCGATCGCATCTCGGTCGTGGGCACTGGCGTGTCGTGTGCCTTTGGCGCCAATGCGAGCGGGCGGTTCCAGATGCTGCTGCCCCCGGGAAGCTACACGGCCACTCCGCGCAGCGCCGCGACGGGAGCGGCCATCGGCACGTTCGGCTTCAGCGTTGCGGCAGGCGCGACGACCGATCTTGGGACTGTTGGATTTGCCGCCGGCTCTATTGAAGGAACAGTGCTGTTCAACGGGGCACCGGTCCCGGCCTTGGCGATGACAGGGCTCGGTGCGTTGGTGGTGCAGGCCGGGGCACAGATCGCGACCAGCGTGGATTCAGCGGGGCACTTCGTATTGGCACCGCTGCCCACCGGCACGTATCCGCTGGTGCTCATGCACGGCGCGAACACGCTAGCGCAGGGGCCAACGACGCCGGTGAGCGTAGGCAGCAGTACCTCGGCATCGATCGACGTGACGAGCAGCGCCGGGCTCGTGACGGGCGTGATCGCGGTGAACGGCCTGCCGTACCCCGTGAGTCGCATCGCGGTCGATGTGGGCGGAGCGACCTGGTTGTACAGCACCGATGCCAGCGCCCGGTTCCTGATGCTGCTGCCCCCTGGCAGCTACACCGCGACACCACGCAGCCCCGCGACGGGCGCGCCAATCGGGTCGTTCGCGTTCGTGAGCATTGCGGGAACGACCAACGGCGTGGCCGCGACGCAGGCTGAGCCCGGAGTCACCGCGGTTGCGCTGTCGCCCACATTCCCCAATCCGGCCAGCGGCACTTCGCGCGTGGAATATGCGTTGCCGCGAAGGGCAAAAGTTCGCGTGACGCTGCTCGACCTGCAGGGCCGCGAAATGGCAGTGCTGGCCGACGGCATCTGCGAGGCGGGCCGGTACATGGCAGCGCTGCCTGCAGCCGATCTGCGCGCGGGAATCTACTTCGTGCGCATGCAGGCGCCGGGGACCGACGTCGCGCGGCGAGTGGCGGTTGTGCGGTGAGCGGACGGCGGCAGGCGCGCACGCCGCGGTGGGGCCGGAGGATGAACGTGCTCGCACGCGGGCCTTTTTGAATTCGATCAACCGCGTGGAGAAAGAGTTGCAGCGAGTGCTCGGTGATTCCGACGCAAGGCTAAAGCCTGCGATTCGAAGTTACACGGCGTCGCATCCGTACTGGGAAGATATGCAAGCGATGCTGGCCTTCGCGGACATCCGCAATGTTCTGGCCCACAACGACGGAATCCCCCATCGCATGGCGATTCCCACACCCGAAGCCGTCAGCACCATCCGGGCGATCGAGACCCGGCTGTTCAGCCCGCCACGGGCGGGGCAGCGGTTCAGGCGCTCGGTCCGTAGGATTGGACCGGGAACCCTGAGCTTCCCCCGATTCCGTACGCAACCCACGCGTCGCCACACACCCGCCATTCCCCGGTGCTGTGCCGCCCTCGCGTTTCCAGCATCCGTCGCCCTTTGCTACCGTCACCCGCGCCGCGATAACCAACCGCCTTCCGGAGGCCCCCGTGGGTGAGACGCGAGTCGACCTGATGCATCTGCTCGAGGACCTGCGCGATGCCTACACGGGCTCGCTCGAGGAGACCGTGCTCACCGAGATCGTGGCCAACTCGCTGGACTCGGGCGCGCGGCGGCTGGAACTCTTCACCGACGCCGCCGCATCCACTTTGGTTGTTCGCGACGATGGCAAGGGCATGCAGCGCCGCGACCTTGCGCGTTTTCACGACATCGCCTCGAGCTCCAAGACACGCGGCGATGGCATTGGCTTCGCGGGCGTGGGCATCAAACTGAGCTTATTGCTCTGCGAAGACGTGACCACCGAGACGATCCGTGGCAAGTCGCATGTGGCGTCGCTCTGGCATCTGGCCAGCAAGCACAAGGCGCCTTGGAAGTGGGTGCCGACTGCGGGGCGCGTGTCGGGCCGCGGCACCGCGGTCGCCATGAAGCTGCGCAATCCGCTCTCGCCGCTGCTCGACGGCGGATTCCTGGAGGCGAGTCTGCGCCGGCATTTCCTGCCGCTGTTCGATTCCTCGTTCGACGACATCCTTGCAGATGCCTACAGCCAACCGGTGGCGTTCGTGGTCAACGGTGACGTTCTCGCGCGCGGCAGCAGTGAGGCCAGCGATTCGGCGCCGCTCACCGTGAAGTTGGGCCGCAAGCGCAGGCCGGCGGCATCGGGCTATCTGGTGCTGGCCTCCGAGCCGCAGCCCGAGGAGTCGCGCGGCGTGGCCATCTGCACGCTGGGCAAAGTCATCCGCCGCGGTTGGGAGTGGCTGGGAGTCACACCGTCGGCGCCCGACCGGATCAGCGGCGTGATCGAAGTGCCGGCGCTGGCCGAGTGTCTGACGCTCAACAAGGCGGACTTCGTGCGCACGGGCCCGCGCGGTGCCACGTACTTGAGCTATCGCAAGGCCATTCAAGAAGTGGTCTCGCGGCAGCTGGGCGCGTGGGGCGCCGAGCGCGATGTGGCCGATACGCGCCGGCGCGCGGCGCGGCCCGTGGAGCGCGACCTGGAGCGAGTGCTACTGGATCTGGCCGATGATTTTCCGCTGCTCTCGAGCCTTGTCGAACGCCGGCAGGGTGGACAACGCCGGCTGCCGTTCGGCAACGGTTCCGCGCCCGAGGACGGGCGCGATGCAGTGTCGATGTCGATGTTCGCGCGCGCGGAAGATGGCGAGTCCGAGACTGCCGAGCTGCAGCCGGACGTCGAGTCGGCGATGGGCGACACCACTTCGGCGACGTCGGCCGAAGCGCCCGAGTCGCCCGAGACAGCCACCAGCGTGATGAACGCGGCCAATGGCGCCGATGCCGCCCCAGCGAGCGCGGCCACGCAGAGCGAGCCATCGATCCAGTCCACGCACGGCCCGCGCAAGCCTGCGCGATACGGGTTGGCGATCCAGTTCGAGACGCGCGCCGGCGAGCCCGAACTGGGCCGGCTGGTCGACTCGACCGTGTACGTGAACGACGCGCACCCGGCCTACCAGCGCGCCGCTGCTTCAAGGTCCGAGGGCTATCACCTGGCGCTCGCAGTGGCCATGGCGCTGGCGCCACTGGCGGTGGAGCCCCGCGAGGAGCGCGCGTTCGTGACGCAGTTCCTCAAGCGCTGGGGAGATGCGCTGACGGTGGGGCGGGGAAGGTAGTGGGCTGGTCGCTGGGCTAACTGCTTGCATCTAGGTCAGTTGAGTTCTTTTGAGTTGCTAGTTTAAGATTTAGTTGCAACTTTTGAATGAAAGTAGCATCTTTAAGAGTATGACACCCATGCCAAAAGCTCCTAGGTCACGTGACTGGCAGGTGGACGCTGAGATCGGCAACCACCTGATTGAAGTCAAAGTGGGTCTCGCAGGTCTGCGCAACCTTCGGGCCTCGTTGGTCGAGCTCGCGTACGCGGTGGCTGATCGGCCGGGCTTCGACGGGGTCCTGCTTCTGCCCGACGTTGCGGTGACCCGAGAGCGGCTGGAGCGTGAGTGGCAACTTGCCACGTCAGTGTTCCGGCCGAGCGTGCTCGATCGGCTTCGCCTTTGCATCGGAGACGGCGCTCCGTTCAAGGGAATCCCGAGCGATCCGGATGAGGCGACGCAGCTCTCGCTCGCAAAGGTGCTCGCTCAGCAACCCGCACACCCATTCGCGGGTCGCGTTCGTGGCGATGCCCACTTTGTCGTGCTCAAGGTGCTGTTGCACCAGTCGCTCGTGAGCGGGGGCGCGGTGACCACCGAGTGGCTCATGCAGACCAGTGGCTACTCGTACCCCACGATTGCAGGCGTACTGGAAAAACTGGGGAGCTTGATCGAAAGGGCAACCGATCGCCGTCTGAGATTGAAGTGGTTCCCGCGCGAGGAATTCGCGCGATTGCTTTCGATGTCGGATGGCGCTCGCGCCACTGCACGATTCGCAGACAGGTCCGGGCAGCCGCGGTCGATGGAGCTGCATGTGAAGCGATTGGAGAGGCTTGCTCCCAAGGGCATCGCGATCGGTGGCGTGCTTGGTGCCAAGTACTATGCACCTGGGCTCGACTTGGTCGGCGTCCCACGTTTGGACTTGTCGCAGCATAGCGGCACGCGACGTTTGGACCTGAGCTTCATCCGAGAGCTTGACCCTGCGCTGGAGCGCATCGACGATCCGTTGATCCCGGCGACCGTCGTTGTGCACGCGGTGCGTAGTGCCGATTCGCTCTTTACGCACCGCGAGCAGGGCTTGAACTGGGCTGACCCTGTGGAGTGTCTATTGGATCTGCACGAGGCCCGGCTCGATTCCCAGGCGGCGCAGCTTTTGGATGCGCTCCAGCAATGGCGACCGGAGCGGCCATGAGTTCTGGGGCACTAGAGATATCGGCAAGCAAGGTGCTTGAACAGGTCGCTGCGGCAATACCGGCCGATGTGCGCGAGAACGTGGTCGTGATCGGAAGCCTGGCTGCGGCCTATCGGCTTTTTGCGGACGACGGCACAGTGCGTGTGCGAACGAAGGACGTGGACTGCGTGCTCTCTCCGGCGGTCTTGGCAGTGGATAAGGGCAGAAGCATGGCCCACGCGCTGCTGGCTGCGGGTTGGACACCGAAATCAGATGGCCCATTCGGATTGCCCGGGAACAGCGAGACGCCCGACCACGAGTTGCCGGCCATTCGATTGTTCCCGCCGGGAAATGATGCTTGGTTCTTGGAACTGCTGATGGAAGCGCGTTCAGAAACGCAGCGCGAGCGAGAGTGGGCCCGCTTGGAGTTGGAGCCCGGCAAGTACTTTGGCCTGCCGAGCTTCGCGTTCACAGGAATCGCGACGTTCGAAGCAGACGAAACCAACGCTGGAATCCGCTGCGCGCGACCGGAGATGATGGCGTTGGCACATCTGCTGGAGCACCGCGGGTTCGGAAACGCCGTCATTCAGGGAACGGACTACAACGGCCGTCCGCACCGAAGGCGGAACAAGGACCTGGGCCGCGTGCTGGCGATCGCAGCGCTCTCGCCGGAAGACGCAATGGAAGCATGGCCCGATCCGTGGAGGCGCGCGCTGATGGCTCGCTTTCCGAATGGCTGGCGTGAGCTCGCGGCTTCAGCCGGAGCGGGCTTGCGCAAACTGCTCGCGAGCCCTGAAGACCTGCGGGAAGCCGCAGAGATCTGCGCGGTGGGACTGCTATCGAGCCGGCCCCGATCGGCGGACCAGCTCAAGGCGATCGGCGAGCGTCTGTTGGGCTTCGCGATCGAGCCGCTCGAGAAGATTGCAGGATGAACTAGCGGAATAGGGAGCGAAGATGGCCATGATCGATGTGGGCCTGCATGTGGCGATCTCGCAGCGCGGCGATGCCGGCGTGTCAGGCTCCAGTCGTCGATCACGAGCACATCGATGCGTGCGAGCCGGGCGAGCGAATAGGATCACCGTGAAGTACTGCCGGGCTAGCTCCTCGTAGCTGCGTTGGATCTCAGGCTCGTCGCGGCACGCGTGCGTCACGCCGTTCTTGAGCTGCCAAGTGCCGCGTCCCGCTCGGACACCCGCCCGGTCAGAGGGGCGGCATGGCCTGTTCACGTTGACCGGACAAGCTGTTCACGATGCTGATTGAGGTGAGTTCGCGCACCGCGCCTGCGGATCCGTCATCGCAAGAAGACAACACAGCAAGCCGACAACACCCTTGACGCTCGGTCGACCGGGCGGCGATAGTGACCGTGGTTGATTTCCGGGGAGGTTCCCGTTTCATGAAGATCGTGCTCGGGTTGCGCTTCTTGTTGGCCATGTTCATCGCGGTGCTGATGCCGCTCGAACTGGGCCATTGCGCGTTCATGCCCCAGCCCATGGCGACAGTCTCGGTCGCGGCCGATCATCATGAAGACGGCGACCATGACTGTTGCGAAGAGAGTGGTGCCTCGCATCGGCCTGCATCTCCCTCGGACGACTGCTGCTGTGGCACGATTCAAGTTCCGGTGGCGACGGCCCCCGACTCGGTTTCCGCGAGTGCGCCGACTTCGGTCCCCATGCCGTTCGTGGGAGCTGCATCGGTAGTGGCGACCGCGAACGATCCGAGCGTGCTCGCCCGGCTCGAGCCGAATGCCCGAACGAGCTCCCCACCCGATCCCTCGTCTGCGCCACAGTCCCCTCGCAGTCCTCCCTTCTCCGCCTAGCATCCCGTTCTGGTCCTGATGTAGGGCAAGGCGTGCCCGTTCCTTGGGCGCGCGGGAATGCAAGCCAGGTGCTCACGATCCTGGCGGAAAGGCGGACATGGAATGGTTTCTGGACTGACGCATCGCCTGCAGGCGATGACGTGCGCTGCGTTGCTGGTAGCGGGGCTCGCCGAACGCTCCCTTGCCCAGAGCCAGCACGGCGACACCGGAGCGAAGCCGGCGACTGGTGGCGTCTCTGCGCGGCCCACCGATTCACTCACCCCGCAGACGGCACTCGGGATCGCGTTGGCGTCGCATCCGGATCTACGCGTCGCCATGGCGAACCTGGCCGCTGCGCGCGTGGATTCGACATTCGCTGGGTTGCCAGCGTTCAATCCGCAGTTGGAACTCAACGTCGCGCGTGGTGGATCGTCGCTGCTGTCCGGCTCCGAGGGCACATTCGACCTGGGCGTCAGCCAGGAACTGGAACTCTGGGGTAAGCGCGCGGCCCGTCAGTCCGCCGCCACTGCACGCGCGCAAGTCTCCGAGGCAGAATTGCGCGCAGCATGGCAGGACATCGAATCGGATGTTCGCGCCCGATTCGAGCGCGTTCTTTTCCTTCAGGACCGCCTCGGGATCGCAAACGAACTGACTGGTCTCGACGGGCTCGTTGTTCGGGCCTCGCAGGCCCGTGTCCGTGATGGATCGATCACGCCCTTGACGGGACGCCTCACTGAACTGGACCTGCTTCGGCTCGAGGCGCAAGGCCGTCGTACTCGCAGCGACCTACATCAGGCTCTTCTGGCACTCGGGCTGGCCATGGGGCAGGCGCTTCCGGACACGATCCGTCTGCGTGGTGATCTACAGGCGGACTCATTGACTGCGCCGGTGGATTCCGTGGTGGCGATGGCGCTGCGAACGAGGGCAACCGGTGACGTCCTTCACCGCCAGCTCGCTGCGCGGCAAGCCGAGCTGCGCCAGGCCGAGCTCGATGGGCGGCCGAACCTCACGTTGGGGGTGGGGCTGACACGTGACCGTCGCTCGTTTTCGCACGACGACTTCAGCGGCGATCCGACGATCGTTGGTGGTATTGCCGGCGCGACATCTACTGACGATCTGTGGACTGCTCGCATCAGTGCACCGCTTCCGTTGTGGCAGCGGAACCAGGCCGGTCGTGCACGAGCGGCCGCGGAGATCGGCCGCAGCGAGGCGGAACTCGTCCGCTACCGGCTGCAGACCAAGATGGAGGTGCTCGCCGCCACGCGACGGTTCGAGGATTCCGCTGGGCTCTACGGTCTCTACCTCGAGCGATCGAATCGTGTGCGGGCAGACCTCGTGCTGATCCGCGAGGCCTATACCGATGGACGCATCCCACTTGATTCCTACCTCACGCAGAAGGGACGGCTCGTGGACACGCTACTCGGGCAACTCGAAGCTGGCGAGGCCTATTGGCAGGCCCGAGGACAACTGGAAGCGGCCGTGGGCCTCGACCTGGCTCACCTCAACGCAGGAGGTGCCCGATGAGACAGTCCGCCGCGCTGCTGCTGATCCTGATGTTGGGAATCAGTCTTGCCATCGTCGCGAACGCCCACGAAGGACACGATGATGCCCCCGGCTCAGGCGCAGCTGCGATTCCGGGTAGGCACGTGCTGACGGCACTGTCGGATCGCTTCGAGGTCGTGCTCAAGAACGACCCACTTACGCCCGGGCTCAAGACCGCATTCACTCTCTACCTCAGCGACTTCAAGACCAACGCTCCAGTCGCGGGCGCCACAGTCGGCCTGATCCTGCGTTCGACGGATCGCGAACTATGGTCAGGGGCTGCGACTGCGACCGCCCGCCCGGGCATCTATGCGGCGCCCGTACAAGCGCCTGCCGACACCGGTTCATACACGGTGCTCGTCGCCGTCACTGATCATCGCGGAGAAGAGCGATTTGCGCTGTCGGGGCTGGAAGTGAGCCGGCCGCATTCAGGCACCGATCGCGGTTCGCAGGGCAGCTATCCTTGGATATGGTTGCTTGGAATCGCCGTGCTGTCTGTCGGCGGTCTGGCCCTGCTGGCACGTCGACGTGCGGCGGCTGCCGCCGTGGTCATGCTGTTCCTGGTGCTCGCGCCGCCGGTGCGGGCTCACGAGGGCCACGATGACGCGCCAACCGCATCCGGAGCGCCGGTCGGCCCGGGTGCCCAGGTGTACGTGCCCAAGGAATCGCAGTTCCTGATGGGGATCCGCACCGAG
>JANYBS010000051.1 GCA_025360715.1 Candidatus Eiseniibacteriota bacterium
CTCCTTGATGAAGGCGATGTCATCGGGGCGCGGGCCCTTCCATTTGCCGTAGTCGAAACGCATCTCTAGTTCCCCCGCTGCGCGATGAGCACCGCGTAACCTGGATTGCCTTGGCGCGGCTCGATTCCGGACTCCGCAAGCACGAAGCCTGCCTCGGCGATCCAGCGCTTGTAGGTCGCCGCGTCGGCGTGGCTGTAGTACATGCCCAGGCCCGGCACGTCACGCCAGTCTTGTTCAATGCCCGTCCATGGGTCGCGCCCGACCACCGCGAGCATCCAGCCGCCGGGCACCAGCCATTCGTGCATGCGGGCGAAGAGCGCGGGCTGCTCATCGAGCGGCACATTGATGATCGAATAGAACGCCGCTACGGCGTCGAACGACGCTTGCGGGAACTCCACCTGCGTCATGTCGGCGCATACGAACGTGGCCGCGGGCACCAGCGAGCGGGCGCGTTCGATGTTCACGCTTGAAAGGTCCACGCCCGTCACCTGGAAGGCGCCCGCGAGTTCGCGCGCGACCGGGATGCCGTTGCCGCAGCCCAGGTCCAGCACGCGCGCCCCCGGTGCCAGCCGCGTCGTGAGTCGCCGCAGCCAGTGTTCATAGCCCGAGCGCGCGAAATCAAAGTCGTCGCCGCGGTATTCATGCGACGCGCGGTCATAGCCATCGCGGACCATGGCCTTGGGATCGAGCGTGTCCATCACGCGGATCTCAGTCCTCGCCCAGTCCGCTCAGCATGGACTTGAGCATGTCCTTGTACTCGGTGGTGGCAGTGTCGGTGCGCTCGCGCGAGAGCATCGAGCTCTGGTGCAAACCTTCAAGGATCAGCTCCATCGCTACCGCGGCCTCGTCGGCATCCTTGGGTTCCAGGTACTTCGACGCCAACTGTGGCAGGCCCTTCACGCCATGAAGCGCCTTGGCGAAATCCGCTCCCGGCACGTCGTCGCCGATCGACAACTGATTGCCATTCGAGAACCATTCCAGGATCGGGCGGTACTCGCTGGTCGCCTGTTCGCCCTCGTCGTGGGTGACCCCGCGTTGCTTTCGGCCCTTGGGTTTGAACGCGTCGGGGAAGCGCTGCGCGAAGAGCGCCTTCACGCCTCGGCCCAGCAGTGCGCGCGCCACGTTGAGCGCGCCCTCCTGCTCGCCTTCGAGCACCAGCTCGACCTTGCCGCTGACTGCCGACACCGCATTCTGCAGGTCGCATACGCGCGTGACCACGTGGTCCTCGCCCGTGCGCAGGCCACGGCGCTCGGCGTTGCTCACCAGGTTCTCGAGCAGTGCGATCGGCAGACGAGCCGAGACGCCGGAGTTCTGGTCCACATACTCGCTGCGGCGCGCTTGGATCGCGACCTCCTCGACCAGCTCGCGCATGAACGCTGGCACTTCGACCGTCACGCCCGAGCTTCGCTGCGTCCACGCCTCCTGCTGTGTGATGGCGATGCCCTGCTCACGCGTAAGCGGGTAGTGCGTGATGATCTGCGAATTGATGCGGTCGCGCAGCGGCGTGATGATGTTTCCGCGATTCGTGTAGTCCTCGGGGTTCGCACTGAACACGATCGCCACATCGAGCGGGATACGCACCGGGAAGCCGCGGATCTGGAAATCTTTCTCTTCGAGGATGTTCAGCAAGCCCACCTGGATGCGCGGCTGCAGATCGGGCAGCTCGTTGATGGCGAAGATGCCGCGGTTGCTGCGCGGGATGATGCCGTAGTGGATCACGCGCTCATCCGAATAGTCCAAGCGCAGCGACGCGGCCTTGATCGGATCGATATCGCCGATCAGGTCGGCGATGGTCACATCGGGCGTGGCGAGCTTTTCCTGATAGCGCTCGTCGCGGTGCAGCCAGCGGATCGGCGTCGCGTCGCCGTGCACGTCGATCGCCTGGCGCGCGTGATGCGTAAGCGGGATCAGCGGGTCGCTGTTGAGCGGGCAGCCGTCGATCGCCGGAACGAACTCATCCAGGAACTGCGCGAGCGACCGCAGGATGCGCGTCTTCGCCTGACCACGCAGGCCGAGCAGGATGAAGTCGTGCTTCGAGAGCAACGCGTTCACGATCTGCGGCTCGACGGTGTGCTCATAGCCGACGACGCTCGGAAAGAGCGTGCCACCGGCGCGCAGGCGCGCGATGACGTTCTCGCGCAGCTCGTCTTTGACGGACCGGGGGCGGTAGCCGGAGGCCTTCAGTTCACCAAGGGTGCGTGGGCGGGACATGCGGGATCCTTCTGGCAGGGCATTCGGGAAGACACGGCGCGGGACTGGCGCAAAGTCTAGGCGGGCGCGGGATGCAGCGCCACTACCGGCGACGGGGGTTGCGAGACTCTTTACAAGATGTAGTCCAGAGCCCTGCGATTCCCGTTTTCGGCAGGTGGGAGAATGCGCACGGGCAGCCCGCCACCCGCAGGGCAACGGTCTGCTACGTTCCCGCCCTCATGACGCCCCCCGAGCCACGCGATCCCGCCTACCTGGCTGAATGCCGCGCGCTGCAGGCGATCGTGCGCGCGAACCCCGCGCTCGCCGGCCTGCGCCGCCTGCCCGAGTGGCCGCAGATCTGGCAGCGCACGATCCCACTGCTCGCGAGCGTGCGCCGGTACACGCCGAGCGCGCCGAGCGCGCCGCCGCGCGATGCCGCCACCGTGCACGCGGTGCAATGGAACATCGAGCATGGCAACTGGTACGAGCAGGTGGAACGCGCGCTCACCACGCACCCCTCGCTCGCCGGCGCCGATGTGATCACACTCGATGAGGTCGACTTGGGTTGCGCGCGTTCGGGCAACCGCGATGTCACCGGCGACCTCGCGCGCGCGCTGAGGCTGCACGGCGTGTGGGCACCGATGTTCCTGGAGTCCACCGCTGGCCGCGACGACGACCTGCGCATGGCCGCAGGTCGCGAGAACGAGGAAGGCCTGTTCGGGATCGCGGTGCTGTCTCGCTGGCCGATCAGCAAGGTCATGCTGGTGGATCTGCCCGGGCCCGAGCGGATCCAGTACGACCTCGAAGGCATGCTCGGCCGCTTCACCGCGCTCGTCTGCGAGATCGAACGTCCCGGCGCCCCGTTCATCGCCGTGGCTGCGCATCTGGAGGTCCACCGGACGCGCGCGCATCGCGCCGCACAGGTGCGCGTGCTCATCGATGCGCTCGCGCACGAGACGCGGCCGATCGTGATCGCCGGCGACTTCAACACCCACACGTTCGACCGCGGCCTGTGGGACTCCACGCTGCAGGGTGCCGCGGCGCTCATGCTTTTCCCCAGCGCCCTCTTGCGCGCGCGCTTGCTCCACCCCGATCGCGGGCTGTGGCGCGAGAGCCTTTTCGACGAGCTCCGCCGCGGCGGTTTCTCGTGGGAACCGTTCATGGACCGCGCTGCCAGCCTGCAGCTTCGCGACGACCGCCTGGAGGAATCCCAGGCGCTGCCGGGGCCGGTGCGCGCGCTGGCCGACCGCGTGCTGAGCTGGGCGGTACACCGCGGGCAGCTGCGGCTGGACTGGATCTGCGGCCGCGGCTGGCAAAGCGGCGACGGGCACACGGTGCGCGGGCTCGACGGCCCCGGCCTCGCCTCGGACCACGCCCCGGCGGTCGCGCATCTGACGTAGTACTCTCGTCCGATGGAACCTACTCGTTGTGAAGGCTGCGGACTGGAACTCGAGGGCGGCACGCTGGGCTGTCAGGTGCTCTTCGAGCAGGCGTGCGCCGTGAACCACGAGCGCCCCGGCCCCACCCGCAGCCACCGCGTGTTCGTCGACGCCTACGCGCTGCAGCACCCGCAGCGCTATTGCGAGTCCGCCAAGTCACTGTTCGCGCACATGGGCGGGCTCCTTGTGGAGTTTGAGTGCGATGGCGACGCCGCAGTGCTCGAGGCGCAGCGCAAGTCATTGGACGGCCGCGTGCGCCTGCCGCGGCCCGATCCACCCGCGCTGCGCGGCAAACTCACCGTGCGCGAGGTGCTGGCCGCGGCCGAAGGGCCGCCGCGCCAGAAGGTGATCCAAGCCTATGCCAAAGAGCAGTGGGCGGCCTATGCGCCGCTGCAATCGCTCGCCGCGCAATGGACGCGCATGGCACTGCGCCACCGCTGAGAAGCTCCAGCCGAAGCCAACGCGCGGCGCCCGGCGTGTCTGCTAGATTCCCTTCGAAATCCACATTCCTCCGGGGAGAGACCATGTCCGCCTACGCCATCGAGACCTTCGCGCTCACGCGCACGTTCGGCGCACAGACCGCCGTCGACCAACTATCGCTGCGCGTGCCGGAGGGCTCGTTCTACGGATTCCTCGGGCCCAACGGCGCGGGCAAGTCGACCACGATCAACATCCTCACCGGCCTGCTCGCACCCACCAGCGGCAGCGCGAAGGTGCTGGGCTTCGACGTGGCGTCGCAGGACCTCGAGGTCAAGCGCCGCATCGGCGTCGTGCCCGATGGCCTGCACCTGTTCGAGCGCCTCACGGGCGAGGAGCATCTGCGCTTCGTGGGCGAGATCATGGGCCTCGACGCCAAGGTCGCGCGCGATCGCGCGGGCGAACTGCTGGCCGCCATGGACCTGACGTCGTCGTCGGCCAAACCCATCAGCGGCTACTCGCACGGCATGCGCAAGAAGTTGGCGCTCTCGTGCGCGCTCATCCACGAGCCGCGCGTGCTGTTCCTGGACGAACCCTTCGAGGGTGTCGACGCCGTGGCCACTCGCGAGATCCGCGAGCTTCTGCAGAAGCTGGTGACACAGCGCCATGTGACGGTGTTCCTCACTTCGCACGTGCTCGAAGTGGTCGAGCGCCTGTGCACACACGTGGGCATCATCATGAACGGCAAGGTCGCGGTGGAAGGCTCCCTCGACGAACTGCGTCGCGGCGAGGGTGGCACCACGCGCTCGCTCGAAGAGCTATTCCTCGACACCATCGGCGCCAAGCGCGAGGACGCAGGTGCCGGTCTGGGCTGGCTGCTCGACGCCAAGGCTGGCGAGTGAAGACGCTTCGGCTCCTGCTGTGGCTGCGCTGGAAGCTCTATGCGCGCGCCAGCTCGGTGGGCAACCGCGTGGTGACGCTGCTCACGTCATTCATCCTGCTCGCGGCGCTCGCGCCCCTGTGGATCGGCGGCGCGGTCGGCGCGTACCGTGGCGTGCTGAGCATGGGCGGCCGCGTCATGCCCATCGCATTCGCACTTACGCAGATCGTGTGGATCTGGCTGGGTCTGGTGCTCGGCGCACTCGGGCGCACGTTCGATCTGGATAAGCTGCTGCGCTATCCGGTGCGCCCGCGCACGGTGTATGCGATGAACGTGCTGCTCACGCCGCTCGAGCCCATCGGCCTTATGACGCTGCCCACGCTCGGCGCGCTCGCCTTCGCCAGCGCCATGCGCGG
>JANYBS010000173.1 GCA_025360715.1 Candidatus Eiseniibacteriota bacterium
TTACCCGGTCACCTTGCTCGATGATTCTTGTCGGGCGGTCGTGCACGCCCAGATCCGTTATGGGGCACGCCTCGACGTACCATGGGGGATCTCGGAATCCGCCTATGGCGTCGTCGACAAGGACCAGACGTATCAATACCGCGCCTTCGGAGTGCCCGGGCTCGGATTGCGGCGCGGGCTCGCGGACGATCTGGTCGTGGCGCCTTACGCGACAGCGCTCGCCGCGATGATCGCGCCCGGCGCGGCGTGCGCGAACCTGCGCCGGCTGGCGGCGTTCAACCTGCTGGGCCGCTACGGCTTCGACGAAGCCTTGGACTTCACGCCTCGCCGCTCCCGTGCGCCCGAGGATCCGGTCGTTTCCGGCTACCAGCGAGGAGCCGCTGTACGCGCGTACTTCGCTCATCATCAGGGCATGACGCTCGTTGCGCTCGGCAACGCGCTTCTGGGCGACACGATGGTCGAGCGCTTCCATGCCGATCCCCGGGTGCGCGCATCGGAATCCCTCCTGCAGGAGCGGATCGCCCGCCGGGCGCCGCTCACTCAGGCGCGACCCGCGGAATCCATGCAGGTCCAGAGGCCAGCCCCCGCGGCTCGGCCGTGGTCGTTCCGCTCTCCGCACTCCGCTCGTACGAGCACCCACGTCCTTTCAAACGGCCGCTACCTCGCGATCGTCACGGATTCAGGCGGCGGATCGAGCAGTTGGCAGGGGCTCGCTGTCACCCGGGCTCGCGAAGATGCCACGTGCGACCCCGGAAGCCACTTCTTCTATCTTCGCGATGTCCGGTCCGGCAAGTGCTGGTCGGCGACGCATCAGCCGATCGCGCGGGACGAGGGTGCGTACCGCGTGCACTTCCAGCCCGATCGCGCGATCTATGAGCGCACGGTGGATGAGATCGCGAGCCGGCTCGAAGTCGCCGTGTCTCCGGAGGACGACGTCGAGGTGCGACGTCTCACGCTCGTGAACCATTCCGGGCGCATGCGTGAGATCGAGGTGACGAGCGCGGTCGAGATCACACTGGCTCCTGCGGGGGACGATCTCGCGCATCCCGTGTTCCATAAACTCTTCCTTGAGACCTCCTACCTGCCCGGCTCATCAAGCTTGCTCTGCGGCCGCCGGACCCGCTCTCCAGAGGAGACCCCGGTCTGGGCCATGCACACACTGAGTGTTGAAGGTCACGCCAACGGCGCGATCGAATGGGAGACGGACCGCGCACGTTTCATCGGCCGGGGCCGAACGTTCGCGGATCCGGTCTCGCTCGACGGGCGACCACTCTCGGGAACGGTGGGGGCGGTCCTCGACCCCGTCATGAGTCTGCGGCGCCGGGTCCGCCTGCTTCCAGGCGCGCGCGTGCGGCTCTCATTCACCACCGGCGTGGCGGCGGACCGCGACACCGCCGTCACCCTGACCGAGAAGTACGATGACGCCACGTCGGTGACACGCCTCTTCGCACTTGCTGCGACGCACGCCGAGACGCGCATCATCCACCTCGCGATCACGCGCGATGAAGCACAGCTTTACGATCGTCTGGGATCCCACGTATTCGGCACGGATCGGTCGCTGCGCGCTCCCGCCGTGATGCTCGCGAGCAATGTCCTGGGCCAATCCGCGCTCTGGGCGCATGGGATCTCGGGCGATCAACCGATACTGCTGGTGTGGGTGACTCAGGGCTCCGACCACGCGCTCGTCCGGAACGTGCTGCGCGCGCAGGAATACTGGCGCCTCAAAGGCCTCACGGCGGAACTCGTCATCATCGATGAACAACCGGTGACCTATCTGAGTGACATCTCGGACCGTCTCGACACGCTGCTCGAGGGCGGCCCTTGGGCTGCCTGGAAAGGACGTCCGGGAGGAGTATTCCCGCTGAAGCAGCGGTTGCTATCGGCGGACGAACAGGCCCTTCTCTTCACGGTGGCGCGTGCCGTGGTGCGAGGGGATCGAGGAGACCTTGGCGATCAGCTCGCCGTTGCGCATATGGAGTCGTCGGCAATCGATGCGAGGCGCTGGCCCGAACGGCAGTCGCCCGCGGCGACGACCTCACCTGCCGAAGCGGTCGCGATCCCGCCGCTCACGCTCGCCTGCGAACCTGGCGGGTTCTCAAAGGACGGACGAGAGTACGTGGTGGTGCTCGAAGGCGAACGCGAAACGCCGATGCCCTGGGTGAACGTGATCGCGAACGAACGATTCGGGTCGGTATGCAGCGCGAGTGGTGCGGCTTGGACGTGGTGTGGCAACAGCCGTGAGAACCGGCTCACGCCGTTCACGAACGATCCCGTGACCGAGTTCAGCGGCGAAGCGCTCTACCTGAGGGATGACGACAACGGGACGACCTGGGGACCCACACCCGGGCCCTTGCCGAGAACGCGAGCGTCGGGCCGCTGGGTCGTTCGTTTCGGTGCCGGCGTGGCCCGATACGAACACGTGGCCCACGACGTGCGCTCTCGCGTCACGACATTCGTGCACGCAGTCGAACCCATCCGGTTCACTCGCGTGAAACTCACGAATGAATCCAACCGTGTCCGCCGCCTGAGCCTCTTCAGCTACCAGGCGTGGACACTCGGGCCGCCACGTTCCGGCGAAGAACGGTTCGTGGAGACGGATCTCGACGCCGCATCCGGCGCCGTGCTGGCGAAGAACGCCTACAACACGGACTTCGCGCCAAGCGTGGCGTTCTCCGGGTCCAGTCCCAGGCCGGCGTCGAGCACCGGCGATCGCGCCGAGTTCCTGGGACGTTTCGGGTCGCTGAGCCGTCCGCGCGCGCTCGGCGTGGACGTCCTCCGCCCGCGTTTCGGCGCAGACCTCGACCCGTGCGCCGCTCTGCAACTTCGCGTGGAGCTCGCAGCGGGCGAGACGATCGACCTGCTCTTGGTGCTTGGGCAAGGCGACGATCTGACCCACGCACGGCAATTGCTGGAACGTTTCAGCAGCACCACCGCTGCAACCAAAGCGCTCGAAGAAGTCGAAGCGCGCTGGGAGAACTTGCTGGGAAACATCCAGGTCGAGACGCCGGACGATTCCTTCGACGTGCTCATGAACCAGTGGCTGCTGTTGCCGGCGTTCAGTTCACGGATGTGGGGCCGCACGGGATTCTTCCAGCCCGGCGGTGCCTATGGATTTCGCGACCAGTTGCAGGACGCGATGGCGCTTGTGTACGCCTCACCAGAGACGCTTCGCCAACATCTGCTGCGCGCCGCGTCCCGGCAGTTCCTCGAGGGCGACGTCCAGCACTGGTGGCACCCACGATCCGGGCGCGGGGTCCGCACGCGGTGCTCGGATGACATGCTGTGGCTTGCCGCCGGAATTCTGCGCTACCTCGAGGTGACGGGCGACCACTCCGTCCTCGATGCTCCCGCCGCGTTCCTTGAAGGGCCGGCTCTCGAGCCCGGCCAGACCGAGTCCTTCGGCCAGCCCCAGGTGTCGGGGCAGGTCGCCAGTCTGTACGAGCACGGCGTTCGTGCGATCG
>JANYBS010000183.1 GCA_025360715.1 Candidatus Eiseniibacteriota bacterium
CGTGCGACGGCGACCCACGCGCCTCCGACCAAGCATTGGATCACGATGCCCGTGCTATCGGGAGCCATGACCAGATGCGCGTGACTCGTCTGCAGAGCAATGGTCGCAGCGCCCAAGCCAAGGTCGGTCTCGAGCGTGTCGCCGGGGAGGCCCTGCAGGTGCGCGGCACTCGCAAGCTGCGCCGTCAGGTCGGTGCCATCGGGCCGCGTGACTCTTGCGGCATCGGTGAGGGTCCCCGCAACGATCTGTCCGCCGCGCGTGAAGACCTCTTCGCCGGCCGCGTGCTCGACCTCGAGCAATCGGATCCCGTCAAGCCGTGTACCTCGCTGCCCGGTTCGCGTGATACGGATCCGCGCAGAGCTGTCTGTCCACACGGGTCCAAATGGCAGCAGGATGCGGTCGGTGGACGTCACGCCTGTTGCGAGGTTCGGGAGCAGCGTGTTCTCGTCGTAGGCGATGGAATCCGCCGCTCCTCCCGAGCCTTGTCGTTGAAGGTAGGCCGGTCCAGTCCGCCCGTGGCGCGCACTGGCGCCTTCGTAGAATCCACCGCCACCACCACCACCGGCGCCTCCACACTCGTCGCTCGCCACCACCAGCAGCACCTGGTTGCTCATGGGCGACCAGTGCTGGTTGGGGTTCGCGTCGTCGCGGGCGATCATGCGAACCCAATAGGTTCCGGAGGTGAGCCCGGGCAGCGAGAAATGCTGAAGCCCCTGTCCTGCAATCTGCGGGGCTGGCAGTCCGGTGACGTTCGTGGCACTCGCAAACGCCGTCCAGTCGGGGATCGTGGCCGTGTTGCCTTTGCGGTAGCGCATCTGGTATTCCGTGGCCGCAGTGGCCCATGTAAGACCGCTGTCGGCTGCGGGCGGCGTCCACTGCAGCTGGGCCTCGTATGTCGATCCCGTCGCTCCGATACAGACTTTTTCCAGATCAGTGATCACGTTCGGGTGCAGGGTCCGCCCGATGTGCACCCAGCGGGCGATACTCGGGACGCCGCTCGGATTGAGAGCGAAGAGCATGTACTCGCCGGCCGGGGCGTAGGTGGAATCCGCGGGCGCTGTCGCCATATACTTCGTGTCACCGCCGGACAGAGTGCTGTCGGGTGGCGCGGAGAAGACCAACGGGATGTACCGCTGCCCTTCGTCGAACGCGTGCGTGGCCGCTCCCGGCGCGATCAGGGCGGCACGCGTCAACCAGCCCGAGCCCGCCTGCATGATGAGGGGAAATTGCTCGCCATACGCGATGGACTTCTGTACTGTCTTGATCGTCGGACGCGTGGCGACACCACCGGATGCATTGAACAGGTAGGGTGGGCTGAACTCGTCAGCGAACCACTGATGGAGATAGTAGCGCTGACCCGTGTCCGATGAACCATCGGTCGCGTTTCCTCCTGTACTCAACACTCTGGCATCTGGCAGCAGGATCGCCGAGGAGTGATATCCCCTCAGGATCGGGTTCGCCGCCAGTTCCGACCACTGCTGGCCCGAGGGCTTGTCCGGGTTCCACAGTTCCGCTGTCGAGTCGGCGTTGAACGTGTGATCATTGCCATAGACCTTGAGCCCACCGGTCACGAGCACCGTTCCATCGGCGAGAATCGTGGCGTTGTGGTCCACTCTGCGGTGGATCAGGCTATCGATGCCGGCCCAGACCATGTTCGCCGCATCCAGTGTGGCCACGCGGCCGCGCGCCGGTACCGATGGATTCGAGGTGTCGTACGAGTCCGTGTCGCGCCCGCCGATCTTGATGAACTTGCCCGGCCGGTACATGACGGTCGTGCCGCCACGGAAGCCGCGCAGCGTCGTGTCGCTGAAGGCATTCGACGTCCACGTGGCAGAAGGTGCCATCGTGGTGTCGATGGTCATCGTGTAGGTCGTGTCGGCTGGCCCAGCAGCGAACACCCGCCACTTGCCGTTCGTGGACCCCGGCAACACGAACATGTGCGGATACCAGTCCTGCAGCAAGGTCAGGTTGTCCGATGTGCCCGTCTTCTTCACCAGCGTGTGCGTGAGCGTGACGGGGTTGAAGAGCTCCGGCGTGCGCACGAAGACGTCGGAGTCGACGAACCGGAACGTGTGGCCACTCACGGCCACGGGCGAATCGGCGCGACGCTCCCAATTCGCATGGAGAGTGTCGAGGCCACCTGCGACACTTGCAGACCATGTGGCGCTGATGGCGTTCGAGCTAGCGTCCCTGCCACCCACCACCCAGAGCTCCTGGGAGTTCGTCGTGGCCGCGCCGGCCGCACGCTCCACGGCGACGGGGCCATAACCCGAGACCTGTTGCTGGAGCGGGTGCCAGATCACGCTGTCGACCGAGGCGGTCTCGAATACGAACAGGTCACTGGAGAGCCCCGTGGCTGTGCGACCACCGAAGATGACACTGCGTCGATACGGCGCACCCACGGGCAGGATCATGTCGGCCGCCATGAACGCTCGCGCGCTCGGCGCCGTGCCGCTGGACTTGCAGCGCTTCCAGTTCACCGTCGTCGCGTTGACGAACGACATGGCGTAGACATTGTTGTCCGCCAGGGTCGGCGAGGATTCCGCGCCCGAACCCGCACCGCCGAAGACGTAGAAGCGACGCAAACCCTTGTCCCAGAGGCCGGCGTGTCCGAAACGGGCGCCGGGGACGTCGCCGTTCTGGGTGGTGATCTGGTGCCAGACGGCCTGGCCGAATTGTGGATCGATCGAACACCACCAGACGTCGGATCTTGAGACCTTGGTCGTATCCAAAGCAGAGGTCGGACCCCGTCCTCCGAAGACAACGAGCACATCCTTGCCCTCGAGCCCCGTTCCTAGATTCATGCTGGCCTCGACGCTCACAATGGCCGCCGCGTGATAGCCCGTGCCCAGGGGCGACGTGCCCGACGATGCGCGGTCATTCCACTGGTAGCTATACTCCCCACCTTCGCGGTTCGGATCCTGGTAAAGGATGTGGAAGTTGTTCAGGTAGGCTCCTTCGGGATTCCTGCCGCCGAACAAGACCTCTCCACCGAAGCCCAGGTTCGAGCTATGCCCGTCGCTGATGCGGATGGGGCCGGCTGATCGGTATGGCATCACGGCGGTGTCCCAGTTCGACTCGTGACCCACGGGGCATCGGTATACGTGCGTCGTGTCCGAGGAGCCGCCGTACATGCGGATCTCCTTGTACTTACTCCCGCTGACCACCAAAGGGCGCCCTCCTGGCAGTCTGAGGCTTGAGGCGTACCACCTTGGCCTCTGCATCCTCGTGAGCAGAGTCTGGCGACTGAAGGAACTGAAGACGCCCGAGGTGTCACTGCCGTCCTCGAGTTCTTTCGTCCCGCCGGCTATGTACACCTGGTTTCCTGACTCGAGCGCCGCCATGCCACTGCAGAAAGTGCGATAGCCGAAGTCGATGGCGCCGTAGGGCTGGAAGTTGCTGTTCGGCCACGTCCCCGCGCTCGTGGAGGCATCCGCTGGGGGCGTCCACAGCCAAGCGCCGCTGTGGACTTGACCGGCGCTGGCGGTCTCGTCGTCTTCATCGTCGGCGTACCAAAGAATCATGCTCCGGCCGATGACCCCGTCAGAGTCCCGAGGCATGATCGTGAGGTTCACGCCCGTGCCGTTCATGTAGGCCGAG
>JANYBS010000217.1 GCA_025360715.1 Candidatus Eiseniibacteriota bacterium
CATGATGGACTGCGTCATGCCCACGCGGAACGCGCGGCGCGGCACGGTGTTCATCTCCTCGGGGCGGCTCGTGGTGCGCAACGCCAGTTACGCGCACGATGAGCGGCCGCTGGATCCGGAATGCGATTGCTACACCTGCCGCACGTTCACGCGCGCGTATCTGCGGCACCTGTTCGTGTCTCACGAGCTGCTGGGCATGCGACTGGCGTCGATCCACGCGATTCATCACATGGTGGCGCTGGTGCGCCGCGCGCGCACGGCGATCATCGAGGGCCGCTATGATTCTTTCAGGCAAGGCTTTCTTGAGAAGTTCCATAGCAACGAGACGCTCAATCGAGCGGCCTCTTAGCGTTTCTTAGGCAAACAGGAAGGGGAACACGATGTTCTTCGTCACCGACGCTTACGCACAGACGGCTGGCGCTGCGGCGCCGCAGGGTGGGGCAGCAGGCGGCGCATCATCTGGAATCCTAGGGCAGCTCTTCGGCGGCCCCATGTCGCCGATCCTCATGATGGGCCTGATGTTCGGCATCTTGTACCTGATGGTGATCCGCCCGCAGAGCAACGAGCGCAAGAAGCTCGAGCAAGCGATCGAGAAGCTGGGCAAGGGCGACAAGGTTCTTACCACCAGCGGCATGGTCGCGACCGTCGTGAGCATCGAAAAAGACCGCGCCGTCCTTCTGATCGCCGAAGGCGTGAAGGTGGAGTTCACGCGCGCGGCGATCGCATCGGTCCTGAGCGAGGTCAAGTGAGTCATGGCCGTTCGTCCTATTCGCATCTACGGCGATCCGGTGTTGCGCGCGAAGGCCGCAGAGGTCGCGGCGTTCGATGATTCACTGCGCGCGCTCATCCAGGATCTCTACGAGACGATGAAGGCGTACAACGGTGTCGGTCTGGCCGCGCCGCAGGTGGGGGTGTCGCAGCGGATCTTCGTGGTCGAAGTGCCGCTCGAAGCAGGCGGTAGCGAGCGCTTTGCCGTGATCAATCCCACGCTCGATCAGCGGGGCGGCAAAGAGAGCGGCGAAGAGGGCTGCCTTTCGATGCCGGGCATCAACGAAGACGTCGTGCGCGCGACCGAGCTGCGGCTGCGCGGATTCGATGAGCATGGCAAGTCGTTCGAGCGCCGCGTGGAAGGTTTCCTAGCGCGCGCGATCCAACACGAGAGCGATCACCTGGACGGCGTGCTGTTCACCGACCGGCTCTCACCGCTCAAGCGCCAGTTCCTGCGCAAGACGCTCGATGAACTCGCGCGCGGGGAAGTACCCGAGGGCTATCACCCGCCCGAGGTTCGTGGTGGACCGGATGGAGATCGTCTCTGAACAAGCCGCGAGTGGTCTTCATGGGCACGCCGGATTTCTCGGTGCCGGCCCTGCGTGCGGTGGCGGCGCGTTGCGATGTGACGCTGGTCGTGACGCAGCCGGACCGGCCGCGCGGGCGCGGGCAGCAGATGGCGGAGTCCGAGGTCGCGGCAGCCGCGCGCGAGCTGGGCCTGCCGGTGCTCAAGCCCGATGACATGAAGTCAGATGAGGTGTTTGGAGCTTTGTCCGCGCAGAACGCGGATGTTTTCGCGGTGGTGGCTTTCGGCGCGATCCTCACGCCGCGAGTGCTGGCACTGCCGCGGGTCGGGTGCGTGAACCTGCATGGTTCGCTGTTGCCCGACTACCGGGGAGCATCGCCCGTGCAACGGGCGCTGTGGGATGGGCGCACCGAGACGGGTGTCTGCACCATCTTCATGGACGAAGGCATCGACACGGGCGACATCGTGCTCACGCATTCCGAGAGCATCCGTGACGAGGACGACGCGGCGAGTCTTGCCGCACGTCTGGCCGAGGCCGGCGGGCCGTTGCTCGCCGAAAGCGTGGTGCTCGCCCACGAAGGGCGCGCGATGCGGACTAGCCAAGACCGCACCGCGGGCAGCTACGCGAAGAAGCTCAAGAAATCCGATGGGATCGTGGACTGGTCACTGACGGCGCGCGAGGTCTGGTGTCATGCGCGCGCAGTCACGCCCTGGCCCGGTGCGACGGCGATGCACGAGGGCAAGCGATTGCTCGTGGTGCGTTCGCAGGTCGTGGCGGGACACGGCAAGCCGGGCACGGTGCTGGCGGTGGAACACGAAGGAGTGGCGGTCGCCTGCGGTACGGACGCTCTGCGTCTGGTCCGCGTGAAGCCCGAAGGACGTGCCGAGATGGCAGCGTCTCAATGGGCTCGTGGAGCGCGCGTTTCACTCGGCGATCATGGGTTGTATACGAAGGAGAGTCTGTCGTGAGCGAAGAACGTCGACGTCCGTCTGATTCGCGAGGCCCAGGTGCGCCTCGCGCCCCGAGAACCGGGGGCACGCAGGGTGGCTTCCGCTCGGGCCCGCCGCGCGAGGGCGGTTTCCGTCCGCGCAGTGATTCCGCGCGTCCGCCGCGCGAGGGTGGCTTCCGTCCCCGGCCCGAGGGTAACTATCGCCCGCGTCCGGCGAGTGATGGCGGCCCGCCGCGCGAAGGTGGCTATCGTCCGCGCCCCGAGGGCGGCGCGCCGCGCAGTGGTGGTTTCCGTCCGCGTCCGGAGGGCGGTGGTTTCCGTCCGCGTCCGGAAGGTGGGGCGCCGCGCAGTGGTGGTTTCCGTCCGCGGCCTGCGGGCGATGGTGGTCCGCCGCGTGAGGGTGGCTATCGTTCGGGCCCGCCGCGTGAAGGCGGTTTCCGTCCGCGTCCGGAGGGCGGCGCACCGCGCGAGGGTGGCTTCCGTTCGGGTCCGCCGCGTGAAGGCGGTTTCCGTCCGCGCCCCGAGGGCGGCGCAACGCGCGAGGGCGGCTTCCGTTCCGGCCCGCCGCGTGAAGGTGGTTTCCGTCCGCGCCCCGAGGGCGGCGCACCGCGCGAGGGTGGCTTCCGTTCCGGCCCGCCGCGTGAAGGTGGTTTCCGTCCGCGTCCCGAAGGTGGCGGTTTCCGTCCGCGCCCCGAAGGCGATCGCGGCTATCGTCCGCGTCCCGAAAGCGGTGCCCCGCGCACAGGCGGCTTCCGTCCGCGCCCTGAGGGCGATCGAGGTGGCTACGTGCCGCGCGACCGCGGCTATCGCTCGCGCGATGACCGCCGCGCCGATCAGGCCGCGCCGCAGCGCGATAGCGATTCGCAGGAGGGCGCGATCAATCGTTCGCGCCCGCTCTACGCCGATGCCACGAACGCCGCGCGGGTGCGCTGGCGGCGCGATGGCAAGCCCTCGCCGGCCACGCAGCCGCCGTGGGTCGCCGAGAAACGCGCCATCCGCGACGCCGAGAACACTGCTCGCGTGGTGGCATCCGAGGAAAAGGGCGGCGCGCTGCCCAGTGATCCGCGTGAAGCGGCGCTGCGCATCCTGCACGCCGTCGACACGCGCAGTGCGTTCAGCGACCGGTTGCTCGACTCTGCCCATGCGCAGGGCGGGCCCGATCCGCGCGATCACGCGCTGCTGCATGAACTGGTCAAGGGCACGCTGCGCTGGCGTGGCCGTATCGATCACGCGCTCGATGCGCGTATCCACATCGGCCTGGCTTCGGTGCAGCCGTGGATCCGCAACATCCTGCGTCTGGGTGCCTATCAGATCCTGATGCTCGATCGCATCCCGGCGCATGCTGCCGTGGACGAAAGCGTGAAGCTCGCGCACAAGTATGGTCATCCGGGCGCTGCGGGCCTGGTGAACAGCGTGCTGCGCCGCATCACCGAGGAGAAGGACACGATCACGTGGCCCGAAGGCGACGATGCTGCCGCCATCGCCACGTGGGGCTCGCATCCGCAGTGGATCGTGGAGCGCTGGCTCGCGCGCTTCGGGCCCGAAGAGACCCGCAAGCTGCTCATGGCGGACAACCGTCCGGTGCCGACGGGTCTGCGCGTGAACACCGTCCGTGGCACGCGTGACGATCTTATCGCGCGTCTCAAGGAAGAAGGCGTCGAGGCACGTCCCGGCACGCTGTCCCCCGACCTGGTGTGGGTCGAGGGACATCACTCGCCCGGCGCGCTCAAGGCGTTCCAGGACGGCTGGTGCACCGCGCAGGACGAGAGCGAATCGCTCGTCGGCCGCGTTGTGGCGCCGCAGAAGCAGGAGCGCATCCTTGACCTGTGCGCCGCGCCCGGGGGCAAGAGCACGCACCTGGCCGAGCTCATGGGCGATGACGGCGAGGTGTGGGCCATGGAGCGCGATGGTCATCGCGTGAACAGCCTGCAGAACACCATCGACCGCCTGCAGCTCGACTCCATTCATGTGGTGCATGGCGATGGCCGTTCGTACGTGTTCCCGATGCCGTTCGATCGGGCGCTCGTCGACGCGCCGTGCTCGGGCCTGGGAGTGCTGGGCCGCCGCGCCGACGCACGTTGGCGCAAGGGCCCGGAAGTGCTCGAGGAGATGCCGCCCGTGCAGCTCGAACTGCTGTCGTCGGCGGCTCGCCGGCTGCGTCCTGGCGGCGTGCTCGTCTACAGTGTGTGCACGTTCGAACCTGAGGAGACCGACCAGATCATCGAGAAGTTCCTCGCGGAGCATGATGACTTCAAGGTCGAGAGCGTGGCCGGTTCGGTGCCGGACGCGTTGGTGACGCCCGAGGGCTACATGCGCGTGCTGCCCCAGCGCGACGGTTGCGACGGGGCGTTCGCGGCGAGGTTGCGCAGGGCGTGAGCGTGAACGAAGCCGGCGGGGAAGCCAAGAAGCAGCGACGCGGCAATGGCGTGCGCTACTTGGTGGTCATGGGCGCGATCGCGCTCGCGGCGTTCCTCGTCGGCTTCTATGTCTTCAATGCGGTGCTGATGCCGCAGTTCATCCACAGTGCATCCGAAGTGCAGGTGCCCGATCTGGCGAACCTCACGGTGGACCAGGCGGAGCGAGCGCTGCGGCCGCTGGGGCTATCGCTGTCTCGCTCGGGCGAGCGCTTCGATGCTTCGGCGCCGCGTGGGTTCATCTTGGCGCAGGACCCGCCGCCCGGCACGCCCGTGCGCGGCAATCGCCACGTGTTGGTCACGGTGAGCCTGGGCGAGGAGTACAGCTCGGTGCCCGAGCTCTTCGGCGAGTCGCGCCGCGGCGCGCAACTGCTGCTCGAGCGCGCCGGGCTGCGCGTGGGCGGCACCACGCGCGCGGCCAACGAGGAAGTGGGCGACGGGCTCATCGCGGGCTCCGATCCGCCCGCCGAGAGCGTGCTGCCGCGCGGCGAAGCGGTGGCGTTGCTGGTCTCGACCGGCCCGGGCGAAGAGGACTTCATGATGCCCGATCTGACCGGTCGCGAGATCGGCGGCGTGCGCCGGCAGTTCGAGGCGCTCGGCTTTCGCGTGAGCACGCCGCCCGGCGCACCCAGCGTGGGCGCCGTCACCAATCAATCGCCGCCAGCCGGCTCGCGCGTGACACGCGACGCGCAGGTGGTGCTGCAAGGCAGCGGCCGCGTCATTCGGTAGTATGCACGGCGCGTGCTGCGCCAAAGCCCAAAACCAGCGGAGAGCCTCATGAGTGCCAGATCGCCGATCGTCGCGCCAAGCATCTTGTCCGCCGATCTCTCGCGCCTGGGCGCCGAGCTGGCGATCGCCGATCCTGCGCTCGACTGGGTGCACTGCGATGTGATGGACAACCACTTCGTGCCTAACCTCACGTTCGGGCCGATCGTGGTCGAGGCCGCGCGCAAGCTCACGACGTGCTTCCTCGATGTGCATCTCATGATGGAGCGCCCGTGGGGCATGATCGACGCCTTTCGCGCCGCCGGCGCCGACGGCATCACGGTGCATATCGAGGCCTGTCCGCAGACGCGTGAAGTGCTGCGGCAGATCCGCGCCGCCGGCGCCAAGGCGGGGTTGGCCATCAAGCCGAAGACGCCGTTCGCTGCGATCGCGCCCTACCTGCCCGACCTCGATCTGCTGCTGGTCATGACCGTAGAGCCGGGCTTCGGTGGCCAGGTGTTCATGGAGGACCAGCTCGAGAAGGTCCGAGCCGCTGCGGCCGAGCGGGCGACGAAGCAGCTCGACTTCCACATCGAGGTCGATGGCGGTATCGCCCCGGGGACTGCCGCAGCAGCCCGCGCGGCTGGCGCCGACGTGTTCGTGGCCGGCAATGCGGTGTTCAAGGCGAAAGACCCCAAGGCGGCGCTGGCAGCCCTCCATGCCGATGTGAAGTAGGACCGCTCCGTCGCAACGCGGCTCTGGCCCGTTGCCGCCGGCGCGGGTACGCTTAGCTCTCCTCCCGACACCCCTTGATGCTCTGGCAGGAGACTGGTCTTGGCCGGATCCGACCCGCACGAAAGCGAGCCGACGCTCGAAAGCACCGCCGTGCTGCTCGAAAGCGCGCGCGGGGGCGATGCGCAGGCGCGTGAGCGCTTGGTCGCGCGTTTCCTGCCACTTCTGCAGCGCTGGGCGCACGGGCGGCTGCCTTCACACGCCCGCGGACTGGCCGACACCGATGACCTCGTGCAGGTTTCGCTGCTGCGAGCGTTGGACCATCTGGAGGGGTTCGAGATGCGGCGGGAGGGCGCGTTCCTCGCCTACCTGCGCCGCATCCTCATGAACTCCCTCCGCGATGAGATCCGCCGCAGCAAGCGCCGGCCCGGCGAACCACTCGACGGGCATGATCTTGTGAGCGCGGATCGATCGCTGCTCGAACAGCAGGTGGGACGCGAGACCATGGAGGCCTATGAGGCCGCCTTGTCGCGGCTCACCGAAGGGCAACGCGAAGCGGTGATCATGCGGCTCGAGTTCGGATACAGCTACCCGCAGGTGGCCGAGGCGATGGGACGAACCACGCCCAACGCCGCGCGCATGCTGGTGGCCCGCGCGCTCGTGCAGTTGGCGGAGGAGATGGATGCCCACCGGCGATGAAGTGACACAGGATGCGCTGGCACGCAAGGTCGAGACATTGGCGGAGTCCGCCGGCCGCATCGCCGATGGCCGCGCGGCGGACTGGGACGAAGCGCTGCGCAGCACGCCGGAACTTGCGCACGAGCGCGAGAGTCTTGAGCGCGTCGCGCGCATCGCCGAGGCCTGGCGTGCGTTGGGCGTGACGCCGCCCGACGACGACGATGCGGGCGAAGCGGCCGTGTTCGCGTGGGGTGATCTGGAGGCGCGCGAGAAGCTGGGAGAGGGAACTTTTGGAGCGGTCTGGCGCGCGTGGGATCCTTCGCTCCAACGTGAGGTCGCGCTCAAGCTGCGGCGCGGCGCCGGCGACGATGCCATGGCGCGGCGCGAGCTCGATGAAGCGCGCCGGCTCGCGCGTGTCCGGCACCTGAACGTGCTCACCATCCACGGCGTGGACGTGCGCGAGGGCCGCGCGGGACTGTGGACCGACCTCGTGCGCGGTCGCACGCTGGAGCAACTGCTTGCCGAGCGCGGCACGTTCGGTGCCGACGAAGCGTCGCTGATCGGCCTCGAGCTTTGCCGGGCTCTCGCAGCGGTGCACGCGGCGGGTCTGGTGCATGGAGATCTGAAAGCCAGCAACGTCATGCGTGAGGACGGCGGTCGCATCGTGCTCATGGACTTCGGCAGCGTGAGCGAGCATCGCGGCGAGTCGTTCGATGCGCTGGGCGAGAGCGCGCGCGGCGGCAGTCCGCGCACGGGCACGCCGCTCTCGGCAGCGCCCGAGACGCTGCAGGGCCAACCGGCCACGCCGGCTTCCGATGTGTATGCGCTGGGCGCGCTGCTGTTTCGCCTGGTCACGGGGCGCCATCCCGTGCCCGCGGCCGACCTGGCAGACCTGCGCGCCAGGCATGCGCGCGGCGAGCGCGAATCCCTACGCGCGGCGCGCCCGGACCTGGCCACGACTTTCGTCACGGCGGTCGAGCGCGCACTCGCGCCCTCGCCGCAGGATCGCTTCGCTGATCCCGGCGCGTTCGAGCAGGCGCTGGCGGCGACGCTCGCGCAGGGCGCAAGCGCGTCGGCGCCCGGCATTGCTGTGAGCGCGCGTGAGCGCGCGTGGCCACGGTGGCTGCCGGCGGTCGCGGTGGTCACGGCGCTGAGCGTGCTCGGCGCGTGGGCGCTCATCGCGCCGCGCAAGGGCGAGCCTGGCGCGCCGGCGCCGCTGCCCGCAGGCGCTGTGCCCACGGCGCGTATCGTCGCGGAGTCGACCGCGCACCCTGTCTTGATGGAACCGACGCCATCTGCCGAGGTGTGGTTCTGGCGCACACGCGATGCGCAGCGGCAGTTGCTCGAGAGCGGCTCGGCGATCTCGCCGGGCGACCATCTGTACCTGGAATACCGCGGCGCCGAGCCGTTGTTCGTGTACGTGCTCGATGAAGACGATCACGGCGAGACCTACACGCTCTTCCCCGTGGCCGGCAGCGATCTCGCCAATCCCCTGCGCGCGCACCAGAAGCTGCGCTTGCCCGGCCGTCGCGACGGTCAGGCGTTCGACTGGCTCACCACGAGTGCGGGCGGGCACGAGCGAGTGCTCATCGTGGCATCGCGCAAGCGCGTGCCCACGCTCGAGCAGCTGGTGGCCGCGATCCCAGCAGCCGATCCCGGCCATCCGGTGGCCTATGCGCGCGTGCCCGACGAGGCCATGGCGAGTCTGCGCGGCATCGGCGGTATGGCACCCGCGCCTGCGCGCGAACCGCGCGAGAGCCGCCTGAGCGCGCTCGCGCGCGAGTTGGCGGCCCGACATGCGCCGGGCGTGTGGCTGCGTTCACTGGAACTCGAGAACCGGTGAGCGGTCTGCGCGCCAGCCGGCGGAAGGGCTTGCATCGCGTTCACGCTTGGCGCTATCTCGCGGGTATGCACTTCTTCCGGATGGGCTTGGTGGCCGCCTGCGCGCTTGTGGCCGGTATCGCGTTGCCGGCGCTGGCCGCGCCTGCGAAACCGCTGCCGCCCGACAGCCTGTGGCGGGGGATCGGCGTGCGCGAGCCTTTTCGCACACTCATGAACTCGGGCCGCCATGTGCAGGCCGACAGCATCACCACGGCGCGCCTGGCGGCCGTGATCGCCTCGCATCCGCGCGACAGCCTGGTGATGGCGCAGGCGATCAACGATCGCGTCGAGACCGCGACCAATGCGAATCATGGCCGTGAGCCGGCGATCCTGGCTCTCGCCGAGCGCGCGTTGGCTATTCATATCCAGCACCCCGGGCCGGACTCGCTCTTCTACGCCCGCAGTCTGGCCGGCGTGGGCGAGGTCTATCGCCGCCGCCGCGAGTTCGATCAGGCCGCGCCGCCGCTCGAAGCGTGCTGGCGCATCCGCGCGCGCGCGCTGCCTGCCGATGACCTGGAACTCTCGGGCACCGCGATCGGACTGGCGAGTGTCTACTACGTGCAGGCGCGTAACGCCGAGGCGCTGCCGCTGGTCACGCGCGCGCTCGCGATCCGCGAACAGCACTATGGGAATGACGCGCCGATCCTGGTGCCCGCGCTGTTCATGCGCGCCGCGCTGCGCCGCAATGCCGGCGACCTGCGCAGCGGGATGATCGACATCCTGCGCGCCGACACGCTGCAGCGGCGCGTCTACCCGGCGAACCATCCCGACGTGCTTCGCATCACCGATGCCGTAGGCGTCTTCGCCATGGACTTGGGCGATTTCGGCACCTCGCGGCGCGCGTATGAGCAGGCGCTGGCGGCCGTCGAGGCGGCCACGCCGTTGGACTCCGTATCCGCGGGCCGCGAGATCTCGCACCTGTTGGAATTGCGCGTCATGCAGGGCGATGGCGAGGGCGCCGTCGAGACCGGCGCCCGCGCGATGGCGTTCATGTGGCGCACGGAGCCGTCGACCACCACCAACTATGGCCAGACCCAGTACCAGTACGCGCAAGCGCTGCAGATGGTCGGCCGCGACCGCGAGGCGATCGCGTACCTCGACAGCTCGCTCGCGATCGACCGGGCGACCAAGCAGGGCGATACGACCGGCGTGGCGCCGGTGTTGGCGGAGAAGGCGCGCGCCTATCTGCACGGCGGCGATGTGGCGACGGCCCTCACCAACGCGCGCGCGGCCGTGAGTCTTCAAGCCCGCCACGGCGAGGCGCATCCCGACATGGCGGATTTCCGCCAGGTGCTGGGGCAGAGCCTGCTGGCGGCGGGCGACGCACGCGCGGCGCTCGCGCAGACCGACTCGGCGCTCGCCGTGCTCGCGACCACGGTGGGCGAAGCGCACCCGATGGTCACGCGTGTGCTCGAGACCCAGGCGCAGGCGCGCATCGCGCTTGGTGATCCGCTCGCGTTCGCGCTCGCGCGGCGCGTGGCGGCGAGGCGCACCGATCACCTGCGCGCCACGGTGCGCGGACTGTCGGAGCGCGAGGCGCTGCTGTACGCGCAGCGCGAGGGCTTTGGACTCGACGGGGTCATGCAACTCGCGGCCTTGGGCAAGCTCGACGGCGCGCAACGCTCGCAGGCCTTCGATGCACTGGTCGCTTCACGCGCACTGGTGTTCGATGAACTGGTCACGCGCGGGCGTGTGGCGCGCGGCGCGCGGGCCGAAGCGGGCGCCGTGCTCGACTCGCTTGCACACGCGCAGGCGGAGTTGGCGCACGAGATGCTGCGCGATCCCAGTGAACGCACACTCGCCGACGTCGACAGTTCGCGTATCGCGGCGCGCAGCCGCGTGGAGACGCTCGAGCGCCGGCTGGCCGATATGGGCGCAGTCCGCGGTGCCGCAGCGTTCGCCGACACCGGCGGCACCGCGCGCCTGCAGGCCACGCTCGGCGCGAGCGAAGCATTGGTCGCGTACACGAGCATGCACTCGCCCACGCCCAAGGGCGGCAGCGAGGCGCGCATGCTCGCGTGGGTGTTGCGTGCCGACCGCGCGCCCGTGGCCGTGCCGCTGGGCGCACAAGCACTGATCGACGCGCTCGTCTCGCAGTGGCGCGGCGATGTCGCGCGCGGCGTCACGCCAGCTGCCGAGCGTGCGAGCCGTGTGAGCGGCGCAGCGCTGCGCGCGCGTGTGTGGGACCCGCTTGCTGCAGTGCTTGCCGGCGCGAGCAGTGTGCATGTGGTGCCCGAGGGGGCGTTGCATCTGGTGGACCTGGGGGCGCTGCCCGCGCGCGCGGGTGGCTATCTCGTGGAGCAGTCGCAGTTGATCGCCATGCTCAGCAGCGAACGCGACCTGCTCGATCGCGGCGACGATCCCGCAGGCGCGCCGGGCGGCGATGGCTTGCTCGCCGTGGGTGGCCCGGACTTCGATCGCGGCGACGCGCCGCTGGCCGGTGTCGCCACGTTCCGCGGTGCGCCGATCGCCTGCCGCGCCTTCGCCGCAGTACGCTTCGCGCCGCTTCCGGGTTCACTCGCCGAGGCCGGCGATGTGGTGCGCGTTTGGCACGATGCGACGCGCGACTCCGCGCTCTTGCTCTCGGGCGCCGGCGCGCAGGAGACGCGCTTCAAGCAACTGGCCCCGGGCAAGCGCGCGTTGCATCTGGCCACGCACGGTTTCTTCCTGGGGGCCGGGTGCGACGGCGACGCGGCGCACTCGCGTGGCATCGGCGGTATGGCGCCGGCCGGCGATGCCGCCAAGACGGCGGCGGCAATCGCGAGCGTCACCGCATCACCGTTGCGACTCTCGGGGCTCGCGCTCGCGGGCGCCAACCATCGCGCCGATGTCGCGCCCGGCACCGACGATGGTGTACTCACGAGCGAGGAGATCGCGGCATTGGACCTTTCCAGCGCGCGGGAGGTCGTGCTGTCGGCATGTGACACGGGTGAGGGCGATGTCGCGACCGGTGAAGGCGTGCTCGGCCTGCAGCGCGCATTCCGACTGGCGGGTGCGCGATCGCTTGTGATGAGCCTTTGGGCCATCGATGATCGCGCCACGCGCGAGTGGATGCGGCACTACTACGCAAGCCGCCTCACCGCGCATATGAGCGTCGCAGCGTCGGTGCGAGCGGCCGATCGCGCCCGTATCGCAACGCTGCGAGCGGCGCACCTGCCCCTCGCGCCTGCGGCTTGGGCAGGATTCGTGGCAAGCGACGCAGGGCGCTGAGCAAGCATGTCGAGACTGAGACCGGCGCGACCGCCGAACCCGCGCCCGGCGCGGCTGTGATAGGCTTCCCGCCCGCACGAGCCGCCCTTGTCGCGCATTCACCGAGAGCCCGGATCCCTGCATGTTCGATACCCTTGCCGATCGCTTCCAAGGCATCCTCCGCAACCTGAGCGGTCAGGCCCGCATCACGCCCGAAAACATCCGCGAGTCCATGCGCGAGGTGCGCCGCGCGCTGCTCGAGGCCGACGTGCCGGTGCATGTCGCCAAGGAGTTCGTCGCCAAGGTCGAGGAGCGCGCGGTCGGCGAGGACGTGCTCAAGAACCTCAAGCCGGGCCAGCAGGTGGTGGGCATCGTGCGCGAGGAACTCGAGGCGCTGCTCGGCAACACCACGGTCAACCTGGCGGGCTCGCAGTTCCTGCCCACCGTGATCCTGCTCGCCGGCCTGCAAGGCTCGGGCAAGACGACGTTCGCGGGCAAGCTCGCGCTGTGGCTCAAGGGCAAAGCCAAGCGCACGCTGCTCGTGAGCGCCGACATCTATCGCCCTGCGGCGATCGACCAGTTGGAACGCGTCGCGAGCCAGGCGCAGGCGGGCTTCTGGCGAGCCCCCGATGGCACCGCGCCGCTCGACATCGCCACTGGCGCGCTCGAAGACGCCCGCAAGCGCGGCTTCGACTTCCTGATCCTGGACACGGCCGGCCGTCTGCAGATCGACGAAGCTCTGATGGAGGAACTGGGGGGCCTCAAGCGCGCGGTGCGCGCGCACCAGGTGCTGCTCGTGGTCGACGGCATGATCGGCCAGGAGAGTGTGCGCGTCGGCCAAGCGTTCAGCGATCAGGTCGGCGTCGACGGCTTGGTACTCACGAAGATGGACGGCGACGCGCGCGGCGGCGCGGCGCTCAGCCTGCGTCAGGTGACGGGCAAGCCCATCTTGTTCCTGGGCACCGGGGAGAAGCTCGACGGCCTGGAGGTCTTCAACGCCGGCCGCCTCGCCGGGCGCATCCTTGGCATGGGCGACGTGATCGGGCTCGTGGAGAAGGCGCAGGCGGCGGTCACCGAGGAAGAAGCCATGCGCCTGGGCGAGCGCATGAAGAAGGGCGACTTCACGATCGAGGACTTCCTGGAACAACTGCGTGGCGTGCGCAAGATGGGGCCGATCGAGGACCTCCTCAAGATGCTGCCCGGCGTTCCCAAGGACGCGATCGAGAAGCTCGGCCCGCAGAAGGACGTGTTCAAGAAGCACGAGGCGATCATGCTCAGCATGACCCTCAAGGAGCGCCGCAACCCGAAGCTCCTGGACGGCAGCCGCCGCAAGCGTATCGCGGCCGGCAGCGGCACCCAGGTGCAGGACGTGAACCGCCTGATCAAGGACTTCGAGCAGGCCCGGGTCATGATGAAGGCACTCAAGCAGGGCCCGCGCGGGCTGGCCGGGCTGGCAGGGCGCGGCGGGCCGAAGGGCCGCCGACGTTAAGCTCCAGTAGAATCGCGATTTCCGGACGATCCCGGCGTCCGGGCCGCGGGCTGGCTTGACCAGCCCCGTGCATACGGGTCCAGTTGCGCTCGGCCCGGAATTCCGGCACTATGCCTCGCCTTTGCTGCCCCCCCCGTGGGCGCGCTCCTCGGTGTGATGCGCGCCAGGCGAGCACGGCTGGCGGCCAGCAGAGAACCGAACGACTTATTCGAGAAGCATATGTGTTCGCCGAGGTGGCGGGCGAGACACCTGATCAGGAGGCAGTGAAGCATGGCGGTCGTCATTCGCATGATGCGGGCCGGCGCGAAGAAGCGGCCCTTCTACCGAGTCGTTGCAGCGGATTCGCGCCGTCAGCGCGATGGTCGTTTCCTCGAGATCCTGGGCCACTACGATCCGCTCACCAAGCCCTACACGTTCAAGATCAACGAAGACCGTGTGAAGGCGTGGATCGCCAATGGTGCCCAGCCCTCCGAGCAGGCGGCCTCGCTGCTGCGCACGATCAACATCGTGGCCACCACGGCGAGCAAGCCCACCAGCACTGCTGCCGAGAAGGCCGAGAAGAAGAAGGCTCCGGTCAAGCGCGCGAAGCCGCGTGAGAAGACCGAGCGTCGCGCCAAGGCCAAGGTCGCGCGCGCCAAGAAGAAGCTCAAGCCCAAGAAGCGCCAGCCCAAGAAGAAGTAGCGGCCGGCCTTCGGGTCACGCACACAAGCGCCCCGGTGCCCATTCGGCGCCGGGGCTTCGTGCTTGCGGCGCGCCGCCCAGACGCGGCACGGTCGCCCGGCGCTCGCCCGGCGGTTGCCCGGCGGTTGCCATGCCCGCCTCCGCGGTGGCATGGTTCCCGCCCATGCTCATCCTTCGCACCACCTCGCACCGGATCCGCTTTGCCGCCGTGCTCTTCGTTGCCCTTGCCGCCGTCTCGTGCGGCACCAAGGTCGAGCGCGAGGTCGTGGTGGACCCGCAGCTGCGCTCGCAGGCGCTCATCGACAGCGGCAACGCGTCGTTCCGCCGCGCCGACTTCGCCAACGCCGCCAAGCGCTACGCCAGCGCAGTGTCGGACAAGCCCGACGACCCGGCCGCCTACTACGGCTTGGGCATGGCGCTCTCCAAGCTCGGCCGCGACGACGAGGCCCGCGTGGCTTACGGTAAGGCCCGCGAGCTGGCGCAGCGATCCGGCGACGGCGACAGCCTGCCGGTGGGCCATCCGGCCACGGGCAGGTAGCCGGGAATCACGGCTGTCCCGCGGCGCTGCTGCCGCCTCATAGGAATGAGCCGCGTGCATCGGAGCATCGGCGCTCGTTTTCCCTCATGACCAGGCACATTCCGCTTGGACGAAAGGGGAGATATGCGTCGTGCGAACCGAGTCCCGCATCTGGCCGGTCTGGCCTTCACGCTCATGCTGCTTGCTGGCTCGAGGCCGGCGTTCGCCATCAACGCGGCGCCCTTCCCGGCCGAACTGCGCCAACCCGATGGCACGGTGATCACGACCTACTTGCGCGGCGATGAGTACAACCATTGGCGCGAGGATGACGCCGGCCATGGGATCGTCCAGCAGCCGGATGGCTGGTGGATGTATGCGCAACTTGATGCGCGCGGGCTCTTCCAGGCCACCTCGGTGCGCGTCGGTAAGGCCGCGGCCCCCGCGCTCTCGCGGGCGCACGTGCATCCGGCCTACGTGGCGGCGCCGGATGCCGGTGTACCGACGGGCCGCGATGGCGCGCTGCTCGCCAAGCCCCTCGCGCGCCAGATGACACCACGCGCGAACGGCGTGGTGCGCAACATGGTCGTGCTCTGCCTGTTCTCGGATCACACGGTGGCGGCCAATGGCCGCTTGGTCAGTGCGTTCGATTCGCTCTACAACGCGGTGAACGGCGTCGGTTTGAATTGTCCCACGGGCAGCGTGCGGGACTTCTATTCGCAGGCCTCATACGGAACGCTGACGCTCCAGAGCACCGTGCTGGCATGGGTCACTCTTCCGCACACCGAGGCCTACTACGCCGACAGTTCGTATGGCCTGCCGTTCCCGAACACATTGGGTCCGAAGTTCGCCGCGTACCCGCGAAACTCCTGCGGCATGATGCATGACGCGCTCGCGATCTTAGATCCGATCGTGAACTTCGCCCAGTACGACTCGGATAACGACGGGTATGTGGATGCCATCGATTTCATCCACTCGGGCTATGGCGGCGAGAGCGGCGGCAACTCCGTGAACCAGCTGTGGTCCTTCAAGGGCAACCTGAGCAATGGCAACAGCGGCGGCGTGTTCACGAGCGCGGACAAGAACGCGAACAACACGAACGTGAAGGTCGACCTGGTGCACCTGGAGCCGGCCCTGTGGGGAAGCGCCGGGAATCAGCTCGTACGCGTCGGCGTGATCGCGCATGAGACCGGGCACTTCTTCGGACTGCCCGACCTGTACGACAACGACTACTCGAGCAACGGCATCGGCAACTGGTGCATGATGGCGAATGCTTGGGGCTGGGACCAGACGCAGCGCTATCCGCCGCTGCCGAGCGCATGGTGCCGACAGCAGCTCGGGTGGGTCACGCCGACGCCGGTGAATGCCGGCGGCACGTATGTGTTCCCGCAGGTCGAGACCAATGCGCAAGTGGGCAAGATCTCCTACGGCATGCCGTCCAATCTGTACCTGCTGGTGGAGAACCGCGAGCCGGTGGGCTTCGACCAGCAGATCCCGCAGGGTGGCCTGGCGATCTGGTTGATCGACGAGAGCGTGGGCTCGAACACCCAGGAGGGCTTTCCCGGCCAGCCCGGGTGGCCCGGCAATGGGAGTCACTACCACGTCGCCATGGTGCAGGCCGATGGCCGCTACGATCTGGAGATGAATACCAACAAGGGCGACGCGGGTGACCTGTTCCGCAACCTGACCGGAGTGGCCCTGGATGCTGCGGTCGCGCCCACGAGCGACGCCTACACGATCAAGACCGGCAACGAGTTCAGCGAGGTGAGCGTGCCGGGCGCGATCATGAGCTTCACGTTCCGCCCTGCGCAGTGGGTGGATTTCGCTGCGAGTCCCACGCTCGCCGACGGCAGCTTTGCGCATCCGTGGGCGAGCGTGGCCACCGGCGCAGGCAACTCGCCGCTGGGCGGCCTGCTCATGATCAAGCCGGGCCAGAGCGCCGAGCGGCCGATCGTGAACCGCTACGTGAGGGTGCGCGCCTACCAAGGCACCGCGACCATCGGCCGCTGACCCCCGCCCAGGGCCGGCGGCGGAGCCGCCGAGCCCGGAGGGCGAGGCCTCTTGAGAATTTCCCCTGTGCGATTCCGCCGGAGCTGACGTTTCCCCCGTGCGATCGGGCTTGCCTGCCCGCGCGAAAGGGGAGACATGCGTCACGCACATCACATCCTGAGCCTCCTGCGGGTCACCGCGCTGCGGTGCGCCTGCATACTGGCC
>JANYBS010000239.1 GCA_025360715.1 Candidatus Eiseniibacteriota bacterium
GAGATGGTGATGCCTGGCGACAACGTGGACATGGTGGTGGAGCTCATCACGCCGATCGCGATGGAGAAGGAACTGCGCTTCGCGATCCGTGAGGGCGGCCGCACCGTCGGTGCCGGCGTCGTCACCGAGATCATCGAGTAAGGAGGCGCGCGATGCGCGACCAGATCACTTTGGCTTGCAACGACTGCAAGCGTCGTAACTACATCAAGACGAAGAACAAGCGGTTGCATCCGGATCGCGTGGAGTTCAAGAAGTTCTGCCCCACGTGCCGCAAGCACACCGAGCACAAAGAGACGCGCTAGCAGCTCCACCTTCGCTCTCACGGGAGCGAAGGCTTGCAGGCCAGTAGCTCAATTGGTAGAGCACCGGTCTCCAAAACCGGGGGTTGCAGGTTCAAGTCCTGTCTGGCCTGCCATTTCACTCGCGACGCCGAGAATCGGCGTTCTGCGCGGGTGGGAACGCAGACTACCGAGGAATTCCATGGCGGCGATGGATCAGGTCCGTGAGTTCTACAACGATGTGAAGGCGGAATCGGCCAAGGTCAGCTGGCCGACCCGTGAGGAACTTCGTGATTCGACCACCGTCGTCATCGTGACGGTCCTGCTGGTGGCGACCTTCGTGGGCGTCGTGGACCGTCTCCTGACCGCGGCGGTGGGCCTGCTGTTCCGCTGATCGGTCCATCGACCGCATCGCCGGCCGGATGGATCCGCGGGCGGCACAGACGAAAGCGCGTATGAGCGACGACAAGAAGTGGTACGTGGTCCACACCTACTCGGGCCACGAGAACAAGGTGAAGACGAATCTCGAGAAGGCCATCCACTCGATGGGTCTCGAAGATCATTTCGGCCAGATCCTGGTCATGACCGAAGAGATCGTCGAGATGAAGGACGGCAAGCGCAAGACTTCCAAGCGCAAGACGTTCCCGTCGTACGTGATGGTCGAGATGGCGCTGAACAATGAGACGCGCCACCTCGTGCAGAATGTGCCGGGGGTGACGAGATTCGTCGGATCCGGGACGCGCGAAGTGCCTCTGAAGGACAACGAGGTTCGCCGCCTCCTGGGTCAGGTGGAGACGAGCAAGTCAAAGCCGGCACCGACGGTGACGTTCCGCGTGGGCGACCATGTCCGTATCACGGATGGTCCATTCAGCGCGTTCACGGGTGTGGTGGATGAAGTGAATAACGAGCGCGGCAAGGTCAAGGTGATGGTCAGCATCTTCGGCCGCGCCACGCCGGTCGAGCTGGACTTCCTGCAGGTCCAGCCGGTCTAGCCGGTCGCGGGCCTTCAAGCTTTCTAGGAGAGTGTCATGGCAAAGCCGATCACGGCGCTGGTGAAGCTGCAGTGCAACGCAGGCGTCGCGACGCCCGCGCCGCCCGTGGGTCCCGCCCTCGGTCAGCACGGCATCAACATCATGGAGTTCTGCAAGCAGTTCAACGCCCGTACCCAAGCGCAGTCGGGTCTGGTGATCCCGGTCGTGATCACGGTCTACAGCGACCGTTCGTTCACGTTCATCACCAAGACGCCGCCCGCCGCCATCCTTCTCAAGAAGGCTGCTGGCCTGCCCAAGGGTTCTGGTGTGCCGAATCGTACCAAGGTGGGATCGGTGACCCGTGCGCAGGTGCGCGAGATCGCCGAGCTGAAGGCCCCCGACCTCAACTCCGCGTCGGTCGAGGCTGCGGAACGCATGGTCATGGGTACCGCCCGCAGCATGGGCATCGAGATCGCCGACTAGTTCAGACGGGTACCCCCTTCGGGGCCCGTATGGAAGGAAGGAACCGGAAATGGTCCGGCTCAACAAGGAAGCTGCGGATCAGCTGCTGACGGGGAAGTCCGCGCGCGAGATCTACGACATCGTGCGTGAGCAGGTCGAGAAGGCCCCGGACGCGAAGTTCCAGGATCTCTTCGAGACGCTCGACTGGGTGGTGCAGAACGGCTACGCCAGCGCTGCGGACCTCGAGGCGGTCGAAGAAGAGAACGGCTGATCGTCCACCGATAGGTTGTCACGGGATGCGTGGAAGGTGTCGCGCGCATCTCACGGGCAGAGTCGTCACTTGCGCCTGACTGCTGTCGACACCGGGTACCTCGAACGACGTGGGAGTGGCGCGATGACCGCCACGCTGGCACCACGGGAGGGTTCATGCCGAAGTACGGGAAGCGTTATCGCGCCGCGTTCGACGTGGCGAGCAAGGCGGGCACGGTCAAGGACCTGGCCGCCGCAGTGAAGCTCGTCAAGGAGACTGCGCGTGCGAAGTTCGACGAGACCGTCGTGATCTCGTCTCATCTGGGCGTCGACCCCCGCCACTCGGACCAACTGGTCCGCGGGACGGTGGTCCTGCCGCACGGCACGGGCAAGAGCCTGCGCGTGCTGGTGCTCGCCAAGGGTGAGAAGGAGAAGGAAGCGCTTGCTGCTGGCGCCGACTTCGCCGGGACCGACGAATACGTCAAGAAGATCCAGGGCGGCTGGCTCGACATCGATGCCATCGTCGCCACGCCCGACATGATGGGCGAGGTCGGCAAGCTGGGTCGAGTGCTGGGTCCGCGAGGCCTCATGCCCAATCCCAAGAGCGGCACCGTCACCTTCGATGTCGCGAAGGCGGTCAAAGAGCTCAAGGCGGGCAAGATCGAGTTCCGAGTCGACAAGGGTGCGAACGTGCACGCTCCGGTCGGAAAGGCTTCGTTCAGCGAGGAGAAGCTCCTTGAGAACGCTGTCGCCTACCTCCGCGAGCTTCTGCGCGCCAAGCCTGCGGCGTCCAAGGGCCACTACCTGCAGAGCCTGACCATCAGCTCCACGATGGGCCCGGGCATCACCCTCGACCCGACGGCCATCACGGCCGAGCTCGGCGCCTAGGAGGAACGATGCCGACACCGCAGAAGGAACAGATCCTCAAGGCGACCGCCGATCGGATGGAGAACGTCGAGGGCTTCTACCTCGCGGACTTCAGCGGCATGACCGTGGAGAAGATCTCTCTTCTCCGCAAGCTCTGCCGCGCGCAGGGTGTGCAGTTCCACGTGATCAAGAACACGCTGCTGCGCCGCGCGTTCAACGAACGTGGTATCACGGCACTCGATGACTTCCTGGTGGGTCCGACCGGTCTGGTGTTCAGCAAGACCAGCGGCACCTCGCCGGCGAAGATCCTCGTGGACTTCGCCAAGGAGCATGAGAAGCCCCGCGTGAAGGCCGCCGTCCTTGACGGCAAGCTCTTCACCGACAAGGCCATCGCCCAGCTGGCGGCTCTGCCGAGCCGTGAGGTCCTGCTGTCGCAGGTCCTGGCGACGCTCATCGCCCCGATGTCGCAGTTCCTGGCGGCCGTGAATGCGGCTCTCGCCACCCCGGCCAACATGGCCGACGCGCTCGCCCGCGAGAAGTCCAAGGCGTCCTGAACCCGTACATGATCCCGGCCTAACGTCCGGTACCCGTTTTCACCCAGCCTACATAAGGCGCCATACACGAGGAGATTCAAAATCATGTCGACCTCTATCGATCAGGTGCTCGACCTCATCGGCAACATGACGGTCCTCGAGCTCTCGGAGCTCAAGACCAAGTTCGAGGAGAAGTTCGGTGTCACGGCTGCGGCCCCGATGATGGCGATGCCCATGGGCGGCGGCGGCGGTGGTGCTGCGGTGGCCGAAGAGAAGACCGAGTTCACGGTCGTGCTCACGGGCGCCGGCGACAAGAAGATCCAGGTCATCAAGGTCGTCCGCGAGCTGACGGGTCTGGGCCTCAAGGAGGCGAAGGACCTGGTGGACGGCGCTCCCAAGACCGTCAAGGAAGGTGTCACGAAGGACGACGCCGCCAAGATGAAGGCGTCGCTCGAGGAGCAGGGCGCTACGGTCGAGATCAAGTAATCCTGGTCGTTCCGGCGACTCGCGAACCCGGGGCCTACGCGGCCCCGGGGTCGCGGCGTCCCGGCACGGCTCGCTTCACCTGCGGACCGCGCTCGGTGGTCCCTGCAAGCGGCGGGGCCTGCATCTCCGGCAGATTCCCCCGTGGACCTCAGTGCCGGCACCCTCTGCTCGGCCCTGAGACCGCGACCAAGCCCACGCAGTCGGAACCAAACGATGTCTGTTCCGACAGAAAGGCGGGAAGGCTTTGAAGAATACACGCCGTAAAGAGCGGAAGAGCTTCTCCAAGATCGACGCGCAGTGGAATCTCCAGATTCCGAACTTGCTCGAGGTCCAGCTGAAGAGCTTCCGTGACTTCCTCCAGATGGATCTTGACCCCATGCGCCGGCGCCCCGAGGGGCTGCAGGAGGTTTTCCAGGGGGTCTTCCCGATCAGCGATCCGCGCGAACTGTTCTCGCTCGAATACGTGGCGTACGAGATCGGTGAGCCCAAGTACTCGATGGACGAATGCGTCGAGCGTGACCTCACGTACTCCGCGCCGCTCAAGGCTCGTCTGCGCCTGATCACGCGCGAGGAGCTTGAAGGCGTCAAGCGCGACAAGGACGTGATCGAGCAGGAAGTCTATCTCGGCGAGCTGCCGCTGATCACGGATAGCGGCACGTTCATCATCAACGGTGCGGAGCGCGTCATCGTCTCGCAGCTCCACCGTTCGCCGGGCGTGTTCTTCGACGAGCTCACGCATCCCAACGGCAAGCAACTCTACACGGCCCGCATCATCCCGTACCGCGGCTCGTGGGTGGAGTTCAGCCTGGATGTGAATGACATCATGCACGTGCACATCGACCGCAAGCGCAAGCTGCCGGTGACGGTGCTGCTGCGCGCCCTCGGCTTCGTCTCCGATCGCGAGATCCTCGAGCTGTTCTACGAGAAGGAGTCGATCGAGGTGAAGGGCAAGAAGGCGGAGAACGCCCTTGGCCGCATCTGCGCGCAGGACCTGATGGACGAGTCGACGGGCGAGATCCTGCTCGAAGCCAACGAGGAGATCACGGCCGAGAAGGTCGAGATCCTCAAGAAGAGCGGGCTCGACGAGCTCGAACTTTTCCTGATCCCGCATCAGGACGACGCCGACGTCATGCGCAACACGCTGCGCAAGGACCAGACGCGCTCGCAGGAAGAGGCGCTGCACCGCATCTACAACCTGCTGCGCCCGGGTGAGCCGCCGCGCGCCGATTCGGCCCGCGAGATCCTGAACAAGCTGTTCTTCAATCCCAAGCGCTACGACCTGGCTCGCGTCGGTCGCTACAAGCTGAACCAGAAGCTTCCGCACGAGTACCTGCTGCCGGGTCGCGACGTGCGCAAGAAGCTGGGCTTGGGCGTGCCGGACCTGGGCCACACGACGCTGTGCCGCGAGGACTTCATCATCATCGTGAAGTACCTGCTGCTGCTGCGCACCAATGGCGAAGTGGCGAACGATCGTGGCACCACGGAGCCCGCGCAGACGGACGATATCGATCATCTTGGCAACCGCCGCGTGCGGTCGGTGGGCGAGCTGCTCGCGAACCAGTTCAACATCGGTCTCGCGCGCATGGCCCGCATCATCCGCGAGCGCATGTCGCTCCAGGACCAGGACCAGATCACGCCGACCGACCTCGTGAACTCGCGCACCATCTCGGCCGTCATCCAGAGCTTCTTCGGCAGCAGCCAGCTGTCGCAGTTCATGGACCAGACGAATCCGCTGGCCGAACTCACGAACAAGCGCCGTCTGTCGGCGCTCGGACCCGGCGGCCTCACGCGTGACCGCGCTGGCTTCGAAGTGCGCGACGTGCACTACACGCACTATGGCCGCGTGTGCCCGATCGAGACGCCGGAAGGCCCGAACATCGGCCTCATCTCGTCGCTCTCGACGTACGCCAAGGTGAACGAGTTCGGCTTCCTCGAGACGCCGTACTTCCGTGTCACCGACGGCTTGGTCGATCGCAAGAAGCCCGAGTTCCTTGCCGCCGACGTTGAAGACCGCGCGCGCATCGCGCCGGCCAACACGCCGTTCGACAAGAAGACGGGCGAGCTCGAAGGCCGCACGCTCACCGTGCGCTCCAAGGGCGAGTACCCGCAGGTGAACCGCACCGAAGTCGAGTACATGGATGTCTCTCCGATCCAGCTCGTCTCCCCGGCCGCGGCGCTCATCCCGTTCCTCGAGCATGACGACGCCAATCGCGCCCTGATGGGTTCGAACATGCAGCGTCAGGCCGTGCCGCTGCTCGTGACCGAGGCGCCGATCGTGGGCACTGGTCTCGAGGACAAGGTGGCCGAGGATTCGGGCGCGCTCGTGCTTTCGCGCCGTTCGGGCGTGGTCGAGTTCGTCTCGGGCGAGATGATCGCGGTGCGTTACGAGCGCGATCCGGAAGAGCCCGCGGTGGACTACAGCGAGCAGCCGAATCTCGACATCTATCGCCTCACCAAGTTCCGCCGCTCGAACCAGGACACGTGCTTGAACCAGCGTCCCACGGTCATCGAGGGCACCAAGGTCAAGAAGGGCCAGGTCATCGCGGATGGTCCGGCCACTCGCGACGGCGAGCTGGCGTTGGGCCGCAACGTGCTCGCGGCGTTCCTGCCGTGGGGCGGCTACAACTACGAGGACGCCATCATCGTCAGCGAGAAGCTGATCAAGAACGACGTCTTCACCTCGATCCACATCGAGGAGTTCGAGCTGCAGGTCCGCGACACCAAGCGCGGTGTCGAGGAGATCACGCGCGAGATCCCGAACGTCTCGGAAGAGGCGGTCAAGAATCTCGATGAGGAAGGCGTCATCCGCATCGGCGCTCGGGTTCGTCAGGGTGACATCCTCGTCGGCAAGGTCACCCCGAAGGGCGAGCAGGAGCTGAGCCCCGAGGAGCGCCTGCTCAAGGCGATCTTCGGCGACAAGGCCGGCGACGTGCGTGACGCGTCGCTCAAGGCGCCTCCGGGCATGGACGGCATCGTGCTCGACATCAAGGTCTTCTCGCGCCGCGAGAAGGACGAGAGCACGAAGCAGCAGGAGAAGAAGAAGATCGAGAAGCTCCGCCGCGAGTCCAAGAAGGAGCGAGAGCGCATCGCCGATGTGCGTCTGGCCACGGTCAAGGGTCTGCTCGATGAGCAGCTCGTGAACGTGCTCAAGAGTGCGTCGACCGGTGAGCCGCTCGCTCGCAAGGGCCGCAAGTATGCTGCGGACTTCCTCGAGAGCATCGATCTCGACGATCTCGCCTGGGGCACTCCGGTGACCGAGGACGAGAAGATGAACGAGAAGTTCTGGGCTTCGATGGACGGCGCCCAAAGCGCGTTCACCCGTTGCGAGAAGGAACTCGAGAAGGAGATCGAGAAGGTCACGCGCGGTGATGAACTCCCGCCGGGTGTGGTCAAGCTCGTCAAGGTGTACATCGCCAAGAAGCGCAAGCTGAGCGTCGGTGACAAGATGGCCGGCCGTCACGGCAACAAGGGTGTCGTCTCGAAGATCGTCCCCGAGGAGGACCTGCCTTACCTCCCCACGGGCGACACCGTCGAGATCCTCCTCAATCCGCTCGGCGTGCCTTCGCGTATGAATATCGGTCAGGTGCTCGAGACGCACCTCGGCTGGGCCGCGCATGCTCTGGGCTACAGCGCGGCGACGCCGGTCTTCGCCGGCGCCACGGTCGATGAGATCAAGGCGGAGTTGCGTTCTGCCGGCCTCCCCGAGGACGGCAAGGTCGAGCTCATGGATGGCCGCTCGGGCGAGAACTACGACCAACGCGTCACCGTCGGCTATCTGTACATGCTCAAGTTGAGTCACTTGGTGGATGACAAGATCCACGCGCGTTCGACCGGTCCGTACTCGCTCGTCACCCAGCAGCCGCTGGGCGGTAAGGCGCAGTTCGGCGGTCAGCGATTCGGCGAGATGGAAGTGTGGGCGCTCGAGGCATACGGCGCGGCCTACACGCTGCAGGAACTCCTGACGGTGAAGTCCGACGACGTGGCAGGCCGGTCGCGCATCTACGAGGCGATCGTCAAGGGCGAGAATCCGCCCGAGCCGGGCACGCCCGAGTCCTTCAACGTGCTCGTGAAGGAGCTCCAGAGTCTCTGTCTGGAAGTCCAATTCGAGGAAGCCAACTAGAGAGTTCCTGCGCGTACATGGCTCGAGCTCACCGCCACCCGATCGCGGGGCGGTGGGCAAGGCCAGGGAGAGAGCACTCGATGATCCAAGACACCGATCTGCAGAATACGCTCAATAGCGCCGCCGGTAAGATGGGCTTCGGCCGTTTCGACGACCGCGATGTCCGTCGCCGCGTCTCGTTCAACCAGATCCGCATCCGCCTTGCGTCGCCCGATGTCATCCGTGGCTGGTCGCATGGCGAGGTGACGAAGCCGGAAACGATCAACTACCGCTCCTTCAAGCCCGAGAAGGACGGCCTGTTCTGCGAGAAGATCTTCGGCCCGGTCAAGGACTGGGAATGCAACTGCGGTAAGTACAAGCGCATCCGCTACCGCGGAGTCGTCTGTGACCGCTGCGGTGTCGAAGTCACGCAGGCGAAGGTGCGCCGCGAGCGCCTCGGCCACATCGAGCTCGCGGTGCCGGTCTCGCACATCTGGTTCTTCAAGGGCGTGCCCTCGCGTATCGGTCACCTGCTCGACATGAGCATCCGTGACCTCGAGCGCATCCTTTACTACGAATCGTACGTGGTCATCGACACGGGCAACACCGGCTTCAAGAAGCGCGAGATCATCACCGAGGATCAGTACAACGAGGTGATCGACGAGCAGCCGGACTCGGGGCTCAAGGCCAAGATGGGCGCGGATGCGATCCGCGACCTGCTCGGCGAGCTCGACCTCGATGAGCTGTCGACCGACCTGCGCGCGCAGTCCAAGATGGAGACCTCGGTCCAGCGCAAGAAGGAGCTGCTCAAGCGCCTGCGCATCGTCGAGGCCTTCCGTCACAGCGGGAACCGTCCGGAGTGGATGATCCTCGAGTGCGTCCCGGTGCTGCCGCCGGATCTGCGCCCGCTGGTGCCGCTCGAGGGTGGCCGCTTCGCCACGAGCGATCTGAACGACCTCTACCGTCGTGTGATCAACCGTAACAACCGCCTCAAGAAGCTGATCGACATCAAGGCTCCCGAGGTCATCCTCCGCAACGAGAAGCGCATGCTTCAGGAGGCCGTCGACGCGCTGTTCGACAACGGCCGCCGCAGCCGCGCCGTGCGTGGTCAGGGCAACCGTCCGCTCAAGTCGCTCTCGGACATGCTCAAGGGCAAGCAGGGCCGCTTCCGCCAGAACCTGCTCGGCAAGCGCGTGGATTACTCGGGCCGTTCGGTCATCGTCGTCGGGCCGGAGCTCAAGCTCAATCAGTGCGGTCTGCCCAAGAACATGGCGCTCGAGCTGTTCAAGCCCTTCATCATCCGCAAGCTCGAGGACCGTGGTTTCGTGCAGACGGTCAAGAGTGCGAAGCGACTGGTGGAGCGCGAGAAGCCCGAAGTGTGGGACATCCTCGGTGAGATCATCGAGAACCACCCGGTGCTCCTGAACCGCGCGCCCACGCTGCACCGCCTCGGCATCCAGGGTTTCGAACCCGTGCTCGTCGAGGGCAAGGCCATCCGCATCCACCCGCTCGTCTGTCAGGCGTTCAACGCCGACTTCGACGGTGACCAGATGGCTGTGCACGTGCCGCTGTCGTTCGAGGCGCAGATCGAGACCAGCATGCTCATGCTGAGCACGCAGAACATCCTGTCGCCGTCGAACGGCAAGCCGCTCGCGACGCCGCACCAGGACATCGTGCTCGGTTGCCACTACGTCACCAAGGACCGTGGCGAGATCCTGAACCCGCGCGCGGCGGAGGCGGGTATCAAGGCCGACGATCCGCGGCGCATGCGCACGTTCTATTCGCCCGAGGAAGTCCGGGCGGCGTGGGACAACCGCGAGATCCCGCTCCACGGCAAGTTCGCGCTCAAGGCGAACAGTGTGCCCCTCAACAAGCCGGAGCCGAGCGGCTGGATCATCACGACCGCCGGCCGCGTGCTGTTCAACGACGTGGTGCCGCGCGACCTCGGGTTCATCAACAACACGATGGACAAGAAGAAGCTCGAGAAGCTCGTCGGTGATTGCTACGCCAAGCTCGGCAGCGAGGTCACGTCGGACCTGCTAGACGACCTCAAGAATCTGGGCTTCCGCTTCGTCTCGCAGGCCGGCTTCACGGTCGGCATCGACGACGTGCGTATCCCGCCGGAGAAGCACGAGATCGTCGAGCGCGCGCAGAAGGAAGTCGACGAGATCATCAAGAACTACAACAACGGCGTCATCACCGAAGGCGAGCGCTACAACAAGGTGATCGATTGCTGGACGCACGCGACGACCGAGGTCGAGCAGGTCACGTTCAATGGCCTGTCCGCCGATCGCGAAGGCTTCAACCCGATCTTCATGATGGCCGACTCCGGCGCTCGTGGTAATCGCGAGCAGATCCGCCAGTTGGCCGGCATGCGCGGCCTCATGGCGAAGCCCAAGAAGGACATCGGCAGTGCGTCGGGCGCGATCATCGAGTCGCCGATCATCCACAACTTCAAGGAAGGCCTCACCGTTCTCGAATACTTCATCTCGACGCACGGCGCGCGCAAGGGTCTTGCGGACACTGCGCTCAAGACGGCTGACGCGGGTTACCTGACGCGGCGTCTCGTGGACGTGGCGCAGGACGTCATCATCAATGAGGACGACTGCGGCACCATCCGCGGCCTGTCTGTTGGCGCCCTCAAGGACGGCGAGGACATCATCGAGGCACTCGCAGACCGCGTGCTGGGTCGTGTGTCGGCCGAAGAGGTCATGCACCCGATCACGAACGAAGTGGTCGTCGAGAACGGCGAGATGATCGACGAGATCGTCGTGAAGCGCATCGATGACGCCGCCAAGTCGGGGCTGCAGAAGATGCGGATCCGCTCGGTGCTCACCTGCGACGCGCGTCGCGGTGTGTGCGCCAAGTGCTATGGCCGCAACCTGGCCACTGGGCGTCTCGTGGACCTGGGTGAGGCCACGGGCGTCATCGCCGCGCAGTCGATCGGCGAGCCGGGCACCCAGCTCACACTGCGCACGTTCCACATCGGTGGTACCGCCAGCCGCATCGTCGAGTCCTCGCGCACTGTCGCCAAGGAAGCCGGCACCGTGCGTTTCGTGGGCCTCGATACGGTCAAGTACGCAGGTCCGATCGAAGGCGACATCACGGACTTCTGGGTCTGCGTGTCGCACGGCGCCGAGATCGAAGTGATCGACGGCGAGCGTGTGAGCCAGCGCTTCAATGTCCCCTACGGCGCGCATCTGCAGGTCCAGGACGGCGAGAGCGTCGTGATCGACAAGATGCTGTTCGAGTGGGATCTCTATAACAATCCGATCGTGTCGCAGAAGTCGGGTCTGGTCCGCTTCGTGGATATCAAGGAGAAGGTCACCGTCCGTGACGAGGTCGACGATACGTCGGGCCTCAAGCTCCTGGTCATCATGGAGGACCGCAACAAGGAACTTCAGCCGGCGATCGACATCTTCGACGAGAAGGGCCACCGGCTCGCGCACTATCCGCTGCCGACCGGCGCCCGTCTCGAGGTCCGCGATGGCCAGAAGGTCGGAGCGGGCGAGGTGCTCGTGAAGAGCCGCCGTGAGGGTGGGTCGAAGACCCGCGATATCACGGGCGGTCTCCCGCGTGTCGCCGAGCTGTTCGAGGCGCGCCGCCCGAAGGATGCCTCCGTCGTCGCCGATATCGACGGAACCGTCCAGTATGTCGGAGTCACCCGCGGTATGCGCAAGTACCAGATCCTGGGCGAGGACGGCCAGGCTCAGGAGGCGCTCATCCCGCAGGGCCGCCATGTGTACGTGCAGAACGGCTCCGTGGTGCGGGCGGGCGACCGCCTCACTGAGGGACCGATCAACCCGCACGACATCCTGCGGATCAAGGGCATCGAGGAGGTCCAGGAGTACCTCGTGAACGAGATCCAGGAGGTCTACCGGCTTCAGGGCGTGCGTATCGATGACAAGCACATCGAGGTCATCGTGCGCCAGATGCTGCAGAAGGTGCGGATCAAGGACCCGGGCAACACCGCATTCCTCGAGGGCGAGCACGTGGACCGTCTCCAGGTCCAGGAGGAGAACGCCAGGATGCTCGAGGAGGGCCAGAGCCCGGCCGAGTACGACCCGCTGTTGCTGGGTATCACCAAGGCGTCGCTGTCCACCGAGAGCTTCATCTCGGCGGCCTCCTTCCAGGAGACCACCCGGGTGCTGACCGAAGCTGCCATCCATGGCAAGGTCGACCAGCTGCGGGGCCTGAAGGAGAACGTCATCATCGGCCACCTGATCCCTGCCGGAACGGGCATGCCGGTGTACCGTAAGTTGCGTCTTGATGCGGAGAAGGAAGCCCCGACCGCCCTGGCTGAGGCCGAGGACGAGGGGGCGAAGACCGCTTGACAGAAGTCCGCTGAAATCGTAGATTGCTCGGCCTGCGCGGCAACGGCGCATGCAGTTCCACACGGATGCCGTGCCACCAGACCGCGCATACCCGAGACTATCCAAAGCTTCCGGGGGTTGACTGTGCCGACTTTGAGCCAGCTCGTCCGTCATGGACGGCGGCCACAGAAGAGCAAGACTGGAGCGCCCGCGCTCAAGTCCTGCCCGCAAAAGCGTGGCGTGTGCACTCGCGTGTACACCACCACGCCCAAGAAGCCGAACTCTGCGCTGCGCAAGGTGGCGCGCGTCCGGCTTACCAATGGAATCGAAGTGACGTGTTACATCCCGGGCGAAGGCCATAACCTGCAGGAGCACTCGATCGTGCTCATTCGCGGTGGCCGAGTGAAGGACCTGCCCGGCGTGCGCTACCACATCGTGCGTGGCACGCTGGACGCCTCAGGGGTGAGTGGCCGGAAGCAGAGCCGGTCGAAGTACGGCACTAAGTCGAAGTAACAGGAAGCTGCGCCCTAGCGTCGAATAGCCAGAAGCCCATGGCCGGCGCGTGCGCGTTGCGTCCGCGTCGCCCGAGGGCACGCGGGTCTGAACGAGAGGAATCACGATGCCTCGCAAGGGGTTCATCCCGCGCCGCGAGTCGGTTGCGGATCCAAAGTACGATAGCGTTTTGGTGACGCGGTTCATCAACGCGATCATGAGCGACGGTAAGCGCTCGACGGCCGAAGGCCATTTCTACAAGGCCATGGACATCGTCGAAGCGAAGACCGGCCAGGAAGCCATGGCTGTGCTCAAGATGGCGATGAACAACGTGAAGCCGGTCCTGGAAGTGAAGTCGCGCCGCGTCGGTGGCGCGAACTATCAGGTCCCGGTCGAGGTCCGTCCGGAGCGCCGCAACGCGTTGGCGACCCGCTGGATCATCACGAACGCCCGTAGCCGTCCCGACCACTCGTTCGCGGAGAAGTTCGCCGGTGAGATCGTGGCGGCTTCGAAGAACGAGGGTGGCGCGGTCAAGAAGCGCGAAGACACGCACAAGATGGCTGAGGCCAACAAGGCCTTCGCACACTACCGCTGGTAAATCGGTCGTGACGAAGGGCGGACTTCGAGCCGCCCTGGGAGCGCACGCCGGGGGTTGATCCCCGAGCGCGCTCTTTGCCGTGCACGGCTGCAATTCTGTCCCATCACCGCACTTTCGATCCGGAAAGGCAGGTGGTGCACCGCTGTCCTGAACACCCCAAAGGATGTGACGCCGATGGCTCGGCTGACTGCGCTCGAAAAATATCGCAACATTGGGATCATGGCTCATATCGACGCCGGCAAGACGACCTTGACCGAGCGGATCCTGTTCTATACCGGTCGAATCCACCGCGTCGGCGAAGTGCACGATGGCGCGGCGACGATGGACTGGATGGAGCAGGAGCGTGAGCGTGGTATCACCATCACCTCCGCTGCCACCACTGCCGCGTGGCGCGATCACCGCATCAACATCATCGATACCCCCGGTCACGTCGACTTCACGGTCGAGGTCGAGCGCTCGCTCCGCGTCCTTGACGGCGCGGTGGCTGTGTTCTGCGCCGTCGGTGGTGTCGAGCCCCAGTCCGAGACGGTCTGGCGCCAGGCGGATAAGTACAACGTCCCGCGCATCGCATTCGTCAACAAGATGGACCGCGTCGGCGCCGACTTCGAGAACGTGATCCAGATGATGAAGGATCGCCTCGGCGCGAAGCCGGTACCGCTCAACATGCCCATGTTCGCCGGCGACGCCTTCACGGGCACGGTCGACCTGGTCGACATGAAGGCCATCACGTACGAAGACGGCAGCCAGGGCACCACGCTGATCGAAGGCGATATCCCTCGCGATCTGGTGGATGCCGCCAACCAGGCGCGTTTCCGCCTGCTCGAGCTGGTCGCGGAGTTCGACGAGCAGTTGCTCGACGACTACCTGCACGAGAAGCCCTACACGTCCGAAGACCTGCGCCGCGCGATCCGCAAGGGTACGCTCGCTGGCGTGATCAATCCGGTGCTGTGTGGCTCGGCCTTCAAGAACAAGGGTGTCCAGCGCCTGCTCGATGCCGTTGTCGACTTCCTGCCCTCGCCGATCGACAAGCCGCCGATCACGGGCCAGGATTCGTATACGTTCGAGCATGTCACGCGCCAGCCGCACGACGATCAGCCGTTCTCGGCGCTCGCGTTCAAGATCATGACGGATCCGTACGTCGGCCGACTGACGTTTTTCCGGGTCTACTCCGGCAAGTGTGCCACGGGCGACACGGTCCTCAACGCTGCGACGGGCAACAAGGAGCGCATCGGCCGCCTCGTGCAGATGCACGCGAACAAGCGCGAAGAGATCACCGAGGTCCTTGCCGGCGACATCGCCGCGGGCATCGGCTTCCGCCGCGTGACCACGGGCAACACGCTGTGCTCGACCGATCATCCGATCGCGCTGGAATCCATGACCTTCCCCGAGCCGGTCGTCGACGTGGCCATCGAGCCCAAGTCCAAGGTCGACGAAGAGAAGATGGCGACCGCGCTGGGTCGGCTGTCCGAGGAAGATCCCACGTTCCGCGTTCGCACCGACGATGAGACGAACCAGACGGTCATCTCGGGTATGGGTGAGCTGCACCTCGAGATCATCGTCGATCGCATGAAGCGCGAATTCGGTGTGCAGGCCAATGTCGGCAAGCCCCAGGTCGCGTACCGCGAGACGATCTCCAACGAGGCCAAGGCGCGTCACCGGTTCATTCGGCAGACCGGCGGCAAGGGTATGTTCGGCGACGTCAGCCTGACGATCACGCCGCTCGAGGCGGGCTCCGGCTTCCAGTTCGAGAACGACATCGTCGGCGGTTCGATCCCCAAGGAGTACATCCCGGCGGTCGAAAAGGGTATCGAGGAGGCGATGCGCAATGGCGTCGTCGCCGGCTACCCCATGGTCGACATCAAGGTGACGCTCACCGACGGCTCGTATCACGACGTCGACTCGTCCGAAATGGCATTCAAGATCGCCGGCTCCATGGCGTTCAAGGATGCGTGCGCGAAAGCCAAGCCGCGCTTGCTCGAGCCGATCTTCGACGTCGAAGTCGTCGTGCCCGAGGAGTACATGGGCGATATCATCGGTGACCTGTCGTCGCGCCGCGGCCGTATCGGCGGCATGTTCCAGCGCAGCAGTGCCCGCGTCGTCGCTGCCACGGTGCCGCTTGCAGAGATGTTCGGTTATGCGACCCGCATGCGTTCCATCTCGCAGGGCCGCGCGGTCTATTCGATGCAGTTCTCGCGTTACGACACTCTCCCGGCGGCAGTCGCTGAAGAGGTCGTCGCTAAGTCCAAGGGTTGATATCGCGGGCGCCGCGTGCGCCCTTGTACCTGCACTGATCCTGAGTCAGTGCATTCAGGGAGGTTCCTTCCATGGCGAAGGCTAAATTCGAGCGCAACAAGCCGCACGTCAACGTGGGCACGATCGGACACGTCGACCACGGCAAGACGACGCTGACGGCGGCGATCACGACCGTGTTGTCGAAGAAGGGCATGGCGCAGGCGCGCGCGTACGATTCGATCGACAACGCTCCGGAAGAGCGCGAGCGCGGCATCACGATCGCAACGGCGCAC
>JANYBS010000069.1 GCA_025360715.1 Candidatus Eiseniibacteriota bacterium
ACGCGCGAGGCCGCGCTGGTGAAGGTGCGCGAGAAGAACGTGCATGTGCCATGGGTCGACTGGGACGAATGCACGGGCTGCAACCTGTGCTCACTCGTGTGCCCCGTGCCCGGCTGCATCACCATGGTCGACGACACGCGCGGCAAGCCATTCGAGAGCTGGAACGACCGCATCGCCAAGGGCACGAACAAGGTCCCGGGCGGCATCCGGGGCTGAATCCCAACCGGGAGGACCCCATGAACCGCACATCGAGAGCGATCCGCTTCATTCTCATGGGATGCTGTCTCATCGCCACCGTTGCCGTCGCCGACTCTCCTCCGCCATTCGAGCGCTGGGTCGGCAGTCCGGGTTCGGCCGTCGGCCAGCTCGATCATCCGTATGGCGTGGCCGTGGATGCCGCCGGCCAGTTGTACGTCGCCGATGAGTTCAATCACCGGATCGAGGTGTTCTCGGGCAGCGGCGTACTTGTGAATGTGTTCGGCAGTCTGGGCTCGGCGCTCGGCCAGCTGAACAACCCCACGGGGATCGCCCTCGATGGTCACGGCCATCTCTTCGTGTCCGATCACCAGAACCAGCGGATCGTGCGGTACACGACCGCGGGTGTCGCCGAGTTCGCATTCGCCAACGTGGACTCTCCCTCCACGCGCGTGCAATTCCCGGTCGGAGTCGCCTGCGATGCCACGGGCCACGTCTTCGTCGCGGACTCGGGCAAGAATCGTATCGCCGTGTATTCGCCGAGCGGTACGTTCCTCTACAGCTTCGGTCGCGGCGGATCCGCGCCCGGACAATTCAACACGCCGTATGGGGTCGCGTGTGACGCTCAGGGCGACGTGTACGTTTCGGAGTTCAACGGGTACCGCGTCCAGCGGTTCAGCAATGCGGGCGGCTATGAATTGGGCTGGGGCTCGTTCGGCACCGGGCCCGGTCAGTTCAACACGCCGCATGGCCCCGCGGTCGACGCGAATGGTGACGTCTATGTGCTCGACGACCACCGTATCCAGAAGTTCACGAACACAGGCGTATTGCTCTACGGCTGGGCGAGCTTCGGCACCGGACCCGGCCAGCTCTCCCACCCCGCGGACGTGACCACGGACGGCAATGGCCAAGTGTACGTGAGCGAGTGGCTCAACGGCCGCGTGTCGGTATTCGGCAACGCACCGGTTCCTGCGCGTGCGCGCTCGTGGGGTAGCCTGAAGTCAGGTTGGCGCTGAAGTCCCACTGAGAACGGCGGACTCTCGCATTGCCCGGCGGCCATTGCCGGAACTCATGCTAGGCTCGTCGGATTGCCGTCCCGTGGTGTCCATCCCGCCCAAGAGGATCCGCTGATGACCTCCGTGCCACTTGCGACCATCCAGCACGCCGATGGCCGCGTCGAACTCAAGGACGCCGGTGCGCTGCGTTCAAGCAGCCTCTACAACGAGGACCTGGCACCGGTGCCCGTCGCCAAGCGCGACTGGAGCACGTACAACTACGCGGCGCTGTGGATCAGCATGGCGCATTGCATCCCCACGTACATGCTGGCGTCGGGGCTCATGGCGCAGGGCATGAATTGGTCGCAGGCGTTAGTGACCATCCTGCTCGGCAACATGATCGTGCTGGTGCCCATTCTTTTGAATTCCCACCCAGGCACGAAGTACGGCATCCCATTCCCCGTATTCGCGCGCGCGGCGTACGGCACCGCAGGCTCCAATCTGCCGGCGCTCATGCGCGCGATCGTCGCTTGCGGGTGGTTCGGCATCCAGGCGTGGATCGGCGGCGAGGCCTTGCAGACATTCTTCAGCGTCATCATCCCCGGCTGGAAGCTGCTCCTGGGCGCCGGCATCGCGGGCCACACCGGCACCGAGTGGCTGTCGTTCCTGATCTTCTGGGGCATCAACATCGGCATCATCTATCGCGGCATGAACGTGCTGCGAATCGTCGAGAATCTCTCGGCGCCGTATGTGCTCATCGTGACGGCGCTGCTGCTCGCGTGGGCGGTGCGCGCGGCGCACGGCTTTGGACCGTTGCTCTCGCAACCCGGCAAGTTCCATAGCGTGAGAGAACTCATGCCGGTATTCGTGCCCAGCCTCACCGCCATGGTCGGCTTCTGGGCCACGCTGTCGCTGAACATGCCCGATTTCACACGCTTCGGCCGCAGCCAGAAGGAACAGGCGATCGGCCAGACGGTGGCGCTGCCCACGACGATGTTCGTGTTCGCCGCCATGGGCGTGATGATCACGAGCGCGAGCGCCATCTTGTTCGGCCAGCCGATCTGGGATCCCGTCCAACTGGTGGGCCATTTCACGAATCCGCTCGTTGTGGGCTTCGCCATGTTCTCGGTGGTGATCGCCACGCTCGCGGTGAACATCGCAGCCAATGTCGTGTCGCCCGCGAACGATTTCGCCAACGCGTTGCCCAAGTACATCTCGTTCAAGACCGGCGGCCTGATCACCGGCCTGGTCGGCATCGCCATGCAGCCGTGGCGGCTACTCGCCGATCCCAAGGGCTACATCTTCGCGTGGCTCGTGGGCTATTCGGGCGGCCTGGGATCGATCGCCGGCGTGCTGATCGCCGACTACTGGTTCGTGCGCGGCCGCGTGCTTGAATTGGGCGACCTCTACCGCACGGGCGGCGCCTACGAGTACGACGCCGGCTGGAACTGGCGCGCCGTGGTGGCCACACTCGCCGGCTGCACTCTTGCCTGGATCGGCCTCGTCGTGCCCGCGCTGCGCCCGCTCTACGACTACGCGTGGTTCGTGGGCTTCGGCGTCGCGGCTGTGCTGCACGTGGTGCTGATGAAAGCGCTGCCGCCGCGGTGAGGGGCGCCGACTCGCGTTCCGAGTCACTGATTGACGACGACCTATGTTTGTGGTCATATGACCGATTATGACGGTCATTAATCGTTCTCGCCCGTTCGGCAGTGACACTCGAACTCGAGCCTTGATCGCGCTCTCATTGCTCGAGGAGAGCTACGCTCGGGAACTCGCTAGGCTCCTCGGTTCGCCGTTGTCCGGCGTCCAAGCCGCACTGCAGGGGCTCGAGCGCGACGGCCTCGTTGGAGCACGCGCCGCTGGCCGCACGCGCCTGTACCGGCTCGAGCCGCGCTACTTCGCGGCCAGGGAGTTGAAGGCGTATCTGGACCGGCTGGGCAGCGCAGATAAATCCCTCGAGCAGCTCACAAACGCCCTCAGGAAGCGCCCCCGGAGAACCGGCAAGCCTCTTTGAGTCTTCGTCCGAACTCCACGCTTGAGCAAGTCGCGGTCGCTGTCGGCGACGTGCCCAACCCTCCGCTACGCCGTCGTCTTCGAGTGGAAGGCGCGGTAGGCGTTAAGGGCTTCGCTCAGGATCTTCATCGAGCGCTCGAGCTTGGGCACTTCGAGCACGTAGGCCAGGCGCACTTCGTCGCGGCCAAGGCCCGGCGTGGCGTAGAAGCCGTCGAGCGGCGCCACCATCACGGTCTCGTTCTTGAGCGCGAAGTCCTGTAGCAGGAAGATCGCGAAATCGTTGGCGTCCGTCACCGGCAGGCCGATGCAGACGTAGAACGCGCCTTCGGGTTTACGTACGCGCACCTCGGGCATTCCCGAGAGCGCGCCATACACGCAGTCGCGGCGCGTCTGGTACTCGGTGAGCACGGCTTTCGTGTAACTGGCCGGGACGCTCGTGAGCGCGGAGCACGCGAACTGTTCGATCGTGGGCGGGCACAGCCGCGCTTGGCCGAAGCGCAGGATCGCGTCCATGAATGCCTTGTTGCGGCACACGATGTTGCCGATCCGCGCGCCGCACATGGAATAGCGTTTCGACACGCTGTCGACCACGATCACCTGATCGTTCAGGCCTTCCAGCGTGAGCGCGGAGCGGCTCTTCTTTCCGTCGTACGTGAACTCGCGATAGACCTCGTCGGAGACCAGGAACAAGCCGCGGTCCCGGCAGATCGCCGCGAGCAGTTCCAGCTCGGCGTCGGTGTACACGGTGCCGGTGGGATTGTTGGGCGAACAGATCAGGATCGCCTTGGTACGCGGGCCGATCTTTGCTTCGATCGCCGCGCGGTCGGGCAGGTGATAGCCGTCGGCGCCGTGCGTGGTCACCGGCACGCACTCCACACCGGCCATGGCCGCGAAGCCGTTGTAGTTCGTATAGAACGGCTCGAACACGAGCACTTGGTCGCCTTCATCGCACAGCGCACTGAGCGTGAACTGGATCGCCTCGCTGCCGGCAGTGGTGACGAAGATGTCTTCCTGCGTGAGCGTCGCGCCCACGGTGCCGTAGTACACGCGCAGCGACTCGATCAGCATGGGCAGGCCCTGCGACGGGCCATAGGGCACGTAGCCGCCCGGGTACTCGCCGAACTTATCGAGGATCACCTTGGGCGTCGCGATATCCGGCTGGCCGATGTTCAGGCCATGGACCTCGATCCCGCGCTGACGGGCGGCGACGGCGTAAGGCGCCAAGCGCCGGATCGGCGAGGCGGGCATGCGGGCGGCGCGCTGCGAGAGCGTGAGC
>JANYBS010000023.1 GCA_025360715.1 Candidatus Eiseniibacteriota bacterium
CTCGCGGCGGACCTGGTCCTCGCGCATGCCGAGAAGAAGCGCTTCGGCGCGACGAATCGCCCGCGCAAGTGCACGAGCGGCGGCGAGAACGGCTACATCACGCCCGAGGTGAAGCGCGAGGTGTATGAACGCGATGGCGCCCAGTGCACGTTCACCAGCGACGCCGGCCGGCGCTGTGAGTCGCGCGACAACATCGAGTTCGATCACGTGCAGCCCGTCGCGCGCGGCGGCAGGTCGGATGCCACCAACGTGCGGCTGCTGTGCCGCGCGCACAACCAGCTGGGCGCCGAGCAGACTTTCGGCGCGGGGTTCATGGCCGAGAAGCGCGAGGCATCGCGCCAGCGCGCACTTGAACGCGAGCAACGCGAGCAACGCGCGGCAGCAAAGGCCGCGCAACAACGCGCGAATGACGCGGCCGAGGAGCTTGTGCCCGGGCTCATGGGGCTGGGCTATTGCCAGAGCGAGGCACGCGCGCGAGCGCGCCACGCCCACCTGGATCCCAGGCTGCCGATCGAGCAGCGGATGCTGGCGCTCATCAAGACGCTCGCACCGTGCGGTGTCACGCGCACACCGGCACCCGCGCCCGCACCCGCGCCCACAAAACCGCTTGCGACCACGCCATGAGCCGCCACGCGCTCACACGAAAGCCCCGAGGCTCGCGCCCCGAGGCTCGCGCCCCGGGGCCGCGTGCGATGCGCGCGATGCGTAAGATCAAGCGATCGCGCTGAAGAGCGAGCCTGCGGGCAGGGAGTTCTTGAGGAATCCCGCCAACAGGCCGGTCAGGCCGCCCGACGACGACGTGGTCGCGTTCAGGCCGAACGGGTCGGCCTGCGAGTTGGCACCGATGCCGGTGATGGCGGATGACGACGAGTGATTGTCGCCATCGCCGTCGGGGTCGTTGACGTTGCCACCGTTCAAGATCTGCAGGAGCTGATCCTGCGCGGCGGTGCCTTGAGCAGCGCCAGCGATACCCGCAGCGCCGGCGACGCCCATGCCGCCGCCCATGCGGTGATGGCCGTGCTTCATCTGCGCGGGGTCGATGCCGTTCTGCTTGAGCACGCCATCGACGGCGGTCTGGATGGCGGTCCTCATGTCGCTCGAGCTCGCGTTCGGGTCCAGCTTGGCGACCGCGTCCTTGATGGCGGAGACGATCTGCTTCTGGAGGTCCTTGAACGAGATGCCGGAGGGCGCGTTCGGGACGGCGGACGTGGGGTCCTGCGGGCCTTGCGGTTGCACGGGCATGCGGCCGTTCGCGCGCGAGGCGGCGGTCGTGGACGAGACCCACGAGGCGGCGCCGATGGGCAATCCGGCGCTGATGCTGCCGATCTGGGACATCTGTGACCTTCCCTTCTTGAAGGTGCTCCGAGAGCTGGCTTCTGCCAGTCGTGCGCGACGGCGCATAAGCCGCCGGCGCACTGTTCGGGAGCATCGGCGCGCCACCTTGCACGCCGCAGTGCCATCGCGGCGCGCGCGCGCGGCCGCGGGCTATCTCACGCGGCCGCCGTCATTCGTGCATTTGCAAAGAAATCGCGCGGCATGGGCGGCCCCACCGACGAGCAGCAATTGACACTGGCCCTTGTGGGCCCCTAGCCTTCCCGCACTATGAATGAGACCCCCCCTTCCATGCCCGGCCACGGCTGGATCGAAGTCATCGTCGGCAGCATGTACAGCGGCAAGACCGAAGAGTTGATCCGGCGTCTGCGCCGCGCACAGATCGCGCGGCAGCGAGTCGAGATCTTCAAACCGGTCATCGACGACCGCTATGCCAAGGACCACATCGTCTCGCACAGCGAGTTGCGGATCCCCTCGCGCGCGCTCTCGAAGGCCAGCGACATCCTGCGCCATGCGCACGAGGCGCAGGTGATCGGCATCGACGAAGGCCAGTTCTTCGGCCTCGCATTGCTGGAAGTCGTCGAGAAGCTTGCCAAGCAGGGCAAGCGCGTGATCGTGGCGGGGCTCGATCAGGACTATATGGGCAAGCCGTTCGAGCCCATGCCGCAGCTACTCGCGGTGGCGGAGTACATCACGAAAGCGCTCGCCATCTGCATGGTGTGCGGGGCGCCCGCGAACCGCACCTACCGCAAGGTCGCCCGTGGGGGCCGCGTCGTGGTCGGCGGCGCCGACATGTATGAGGCGCGTTGCCGCCGCTGCTACGACCTGGGCCGCCGCGCGAAGGCGCCCGAGGCCCCTTCCCTGGGAGAACCGATCCATGCCGACCGCCCGAGCCGCAAACCTGCTGCGCCTGCCCGCCGCCGCCCTGCTGTGCGCCGCCCTTCTGACGCTGCAAGGGTGCGGTAACTCGAGCAACAAGTCAGGCGCGGGCACGAGCGGAAAAGCAGACGGAGCCGGCGGCTCCGTTGCTCCAAGCTCCGTTGCTCAAATAGGCCTGGTCTTCGACATCGGCGGCCGCGGCGACAAGTCGTTCAACGACGCCGCCTATGCCGGCCTCGAGCGCGCGCGCACCGAGCTGGGCATGAACTCCACCACGCTCGAGACCAGCGAAGGCGCCGATCGCGAAGCGCAGTTGCGCCAGCTCGCGGCGGGCGATGCCAAGCTCATCTTCGGCGTGGGCTTCCTGTTCACCGACGACATCAAGACGCTCGCAAAGGAATTCCCCGACAAGAAGTTCGCGTGCATCGACTTCACGGTCGCGCCGAACGAGACGCTGCCGCCTAACCTGCTGGCGCTCAAGTTCAAGGAAGAGGAAGGCTCGTACCTGGTCGGCGCGCTCTCGGCGTTGCTCTCCAAGACGCACAAGGTGGGCTTCGTGGGCGGCATGGAGATCCCGCTCATCCAGAAGTTCCAGGCCGGCTTCACCGCGGGCGCAAGGGCCGTGGATCCCAAGTGCGAGGTCATGGTGAAGTACGCGGGCAACACCGGGGCCGCGTTCAAGGATCCCACCAAGGGCAAGGAGCTCGCGCTCGCCGAGTATCGCGGCGGCGCCGACATCATCTTCCACGCTTCGGGCTCCACCGGCCTGGGCGTGTTCGAGGCCGCGCGCGAGCTGAAGAAGCTGGCGATCGGCGTGGATTCCGACCAATACGCCGAGGCGCCGGGATTCATCCTCACGTCCATGGTCAAGCGCGTGGACACCGCGGTGTTCGACGCGATCCGCGATCTCAAGGCCGGCACCTTCAAGGGCGGTGTGCGCGAGTTGGGCCTGGCCGATGACGGCGTGACGTGGGTCTACGACGAACACAACAAACCGCTCATCCCGGCCGATGTGAAGGCCAAGGTGGATGCGCTGCAGGCCGCCATCATCGCGGGCAAGATCCACGTTCCCACGCAGCCGTGAGCCAGGCTGCGCCTTCGGGCGCGTGGACCGAGCTGGGCGATGGCGTGTGGGTGAGGCAGAGCCGCGCCTACGCCATGAACAGCGTGGTGCTGATCAAGAACGGCCATGCCGTGGTCGTGGACCCCGGCGTACTGCCGAGCGAGCTCGATGACCTGTCGCAGTTCGTCACGAGCCGCGTACCCGACTTCGACCGCGTGGCCGTGATCTTCACGCACCCGCACTGGGACCACGTGATCGGCAAGCCGTGGTTCCCAGCCGCCACGCTGGTGGGGCACGTGGGCCTGGCCGACGAGATCGAGCGCGACGAGGTCGACATCGAACGCAAGGCCAAGGCGTATATCGAAGGCGAAGGCGGCGAGACGTGGCGCACCCCGTTCGCGCCGTTCGTGCCCGATCTGCAGCTGCGCGGCACGGTAGGCCACACGCTCGGGCCCTTCCCGCTGCTGTCGTACGACATCCCCGGCCACTCCGCGAGCCAGATCGCGGTGCAGTTCCCCGAGCAGGGGCTGTTCCTGTCGGCGGACACGCTGTCCGATATCGAGATCCCGTGGCTCGATGCGCCGGCATGGATCCATCGCAAGAGCCTGGAGTCGCTGCAGCGCGTCTTCGAGCATGAGCACATCGAAGTGCTCGTGCCCGGCCATGGAAGTGTCGCGCGTGGCCGCGCTGCCGTGTACCAGCGCGTGCTGAACGACATCGCCTACCTGCGCAAGCTCGAGGAGCGCGTGAGCCAGGCGTTCAAGGAAGGCCTCACCGTGGAGCAGACGCAGGCACGCCTGGCGGAGATGGACTACCTCGGCAAGGACGCCGCGTATGCCATGAACGACGTGCACCGCGGCAACGTGCGGTTCACGTGGCAGGGGTTTGCCGAGCGCGCCTGAGTGGCCTTCTCGCGGGCGACTGGCGCGCCGCGGGCGTCTGGGATAATGCTCGCGGATATCGTCCTCCCCGCACTCGCGCTTGCCGCTACTTTCGAAGGGCCCCACGTCGTGATCCAGTCCAAAGCCTTCTACCGCCGTCTCGAACAGGTCTTCGCCAGCGCGGGCCGCGTGCGTCATCGCGAACGCTTCGCCATGCGCATCGCGCCAGCGTTGCTCGAGTTGCTCTCGGGCCCTCTGGCCGTGGCCGCCGTACATGTGCACGAGCCGCGCAAGGAAGGGTTGACCCCGGCCAAGAAGTTCGGCGCGAGCCGCCCCGACCTGGCCGAGCTGCTCGCCAAGCGCCTGAGCAGCACGGGCGATGACGGCATCAAGGAACTGCCGTGGGTCGGCGACACCAACGCCGGCCGCATCGGGCTGATCGCCGTGGGCGGCCTGGATGGCCCGCTGCTCGTGCTGTTCGGGCCCGCGCCGGGCGACCTGGATCGCGGGCCGTCGCGGACCGACTTCCTCTCGGCGCTCAACTCCCTTTTGTATGCGATGCGCCAGCACCTGGAGCACCGCGAGCTCGAGGACGTCTTCGAGCAGGCGCGCAGCATCCAGATGAGCCTGCTGCCGCCGGGAAAATGTGAATTCGCCGGCTTCGACATCTTCGCCATCAGCACGCCAACGAGCTCGGTCGGCGGCGATCTGTATGACTTCCTGCCCGTGGCCGCCGGCACGCTGGGCGTGGCCGTCGCCGACGCGTCGGGACATGGGCTTCCTGCCGCGCTGCAGGCCCGCGACGTGGCCGTGGGCTTGCGCATGGGCGTGGAACGCGACCTCAAGATCACCGCGACCATTGAAAAGCTCAATCGTGTGATCCACCGCAGTGGCCTCACGAGCCGGTTCATCTCGCTCGTCTTCGGCGAGCTCGAGACCAACGGCAATTTCTCGTATATCAACGCGGGCCACCCGCCCGCACTGCTGCTGGACTCGCGCGGCCTGCGCGAGCTGTCGGTGGGCGGCATCGTGCTGGGTCCCGATGCCGACGCCACTTACAAATTAGGCTTCCAACATGTGGACCGGGGTGCGACGCTGGCGTTGTATTCCGACGGCGTGATCGAGCGCGGGACGCAGTGGGGCCTTGATCCGTTCGGCTTGGACCGTCTCAAGAAGTGGATGAAGGACTGGCGCAAAGGTCCTTCCGAGAAAGCCGTGCTGGACCTGATGCAGCGACTCCAGGACCATTGCCCGGGCCGCGCCTTCGAGGATGACGTCACGGTGATGCTTGTGCGCAGGGAGAACTAGGCCATGAGTCTGTGGAAGAAGCTGTTCAACGGCGACGCCAAACCCGAGGCCGCCGTCGTGGCGCCCGCGGCGCCGCAAGCGCCCGCGATCCCCGAGACGCTCGAGTGGGTCGAGGCACACGACAGCACGTTCGGCCTTCGCTGCCTGGACTGCCGCAGCGTGGCGTTGCGCCGCAAGAGCGTGGCGCCCGATAAGTCGATCGAAGGCCGCTGGGCGCGTGAGCGCGCGAACGACGGCCGCCGCCTGTCCGGGCAGCGGCCCGATCATGCGGTCACGCTCGACACCCTGTTGCTGGGCCCCATGAACCAACCGCTGCCTGCCGATGGGCCGGTGTTCAAGGGCGATCATCTCGACGAGAAATGGGATGTGTATCTCTTTGATGGCTGGCTGTACTTCGTGCGCAGCTGGTCGGGGTTGCTCGTGTACCGCGCGTCGGTGCGCGTGGAGATGGGTAAGATGATCGTGGAGCGCATCGATGCGCCCAGCGACGCGGCGGATTCCGACCCGGACTTCTGCGTCCGCGAGGTGGACTTCCTGATCAAGACGCTGCTCTACCGCGTCCCCGCGCCACACCCGCTGCCGCGCGATTTCAAAGCCGACGACGACGGCGTCGCCGAGTTCAGCTTCCAGCGGCACGGCGACCGCGGCTGGTACGCCACATGGGGCGACACGCTGGGCCTTGCGCCGCCCGAGAGCAGCGCGGGGCCGCAGTAGTTCTGGACCCGGCGGGCCCGCGCGCTTAACGTTGCCCGCCCATGCGCGCTCCCGCCGTCCAGCTTCACGAGATCACGCGCCGTTTCGGCGCGCTCACCGCCAACGACCGCGTCTCGTGCGAGATCGCTTCCGGCGAGATCCACGCGCTTGTGGGTGAGAACGGTGCCGGCAAGAGCACGCTCATGCATCAGCTCTTCGGCTTGCTCCAGCCGGACTCCGGCGAGATCCGCATCGATGGCAGAGCGACGCGCATCGCGGATCCGGCCGCGGCCATGGCGCTGGGTTTCGGCATGGTGCATCAGCACTTCATGCTCGTGGACACGCTCACCGTCGCGGAGAACGTCGTGCTGGGCCGTGAGGGCGCTGGCGCGTTCGGGTTTTTCGACCGCGCGCGCGCCGAACGCGAAGTCGCCGAACTGGGCGCGCGCTACGGCCTGGCTGTGGATCCCCAAGCGCGCATCGCACGACTGAGCGTCGGCGCGCAGCAGCGAGTGGAGATCCTCAAGGCGCTCGCGCGCGGCGCACGGGTGCTGATACTGGACGAACCCACCGCCGTACTCACGCCCCAGGAGGCCGACGAGTTGTTCGTGGTCCTGCGCGCGTTGCGAGCGGGTGGCACATCGATCGTGTTCATCACGCACAAGCTCACCGAGGTCAAGGCGCTTGCCGATCGCGTGACCGTGATGCGCGCCGGCCGCGTGGTCGGCAGTGCGCCGGCCGAAGAGCTGAGCGTGGAGCACATCGCCGAATGGATGGTCGGCCGCGTGCCCGCGCCCCTCAACGAGCGCAGCTCCGCCGCTCCCGGAGCGCCGCAAATCGTGTGTGAGCAGCTGGATGTGCGCGATGACCGCGGACTTCCCGCCATCCGCGGCGTCTCGCTGAGCGTTCGCGCCGGCGAGATCGTGGGCGTGGCAGGCGTCGAGGGCAATGGCCAGCACGAGCTGCTCGAGGCCATCGCCGGCCTGCGGCCCGCGCGCGCCGGGCGCATCCTGATCGCAGGTCACGTGTGCACGGGCGGCGCGCGCGCGCATCGCGCGGCAGGCCTGGCGCACATCCCGAGCGACCGGCTGCACCGCGGCCTCGTGCCGGACTTCACGCTCGCGGAGAACCTGATGCTGGGCCAGCAGCGCGGGCCGCGCTCCGGTCGCGGGCTGTGGTTCGGAGGCAGCAGCATGCGCGCGCACGCGCTGGAGCTCTTGAAAGCCTTCGACGTGCGCCCGGTCTCGCCGGCGCTGCAGGCGCGCCGCCTGTCGGGCGGCAACCAGCAGAAACTGATCGCCGCGCGCGAGCTCTCTTGCGCCGCGCAGGCGATCCTCGCCGCGCATCCCACGCGCGGCGTGGACCTGGGCGCGATCGACTTCCTGCACCGCCGCCTGCTTGCCGAACGCGATGCGGGCCGCGCGGTGCTGCTCATCTCGAGCGAGCTGAGCGAACTCCTCGCGCTCTCGGATCGCATCGTGGTGCTGTACGAAGGCCGCATCGTGCACGAGACCACGCCCGCGCACACCGATGAACGCACGCTAGGGCTCTCCATGACGGGCCGCAGCGCCACGGGCGCGCACGAGGCGCTCGCGTGACCGCCGAACGCCGCACGCAACTGCTCGTCGCCAGTTCGCCGGTGCTCGCCGTGCTCGCGGCGCTCGCAGCGGGCGCCGCAGTGATCGCGGCCATAGGCGAGGACCCGCTCGCGATCTACACGCTGCTGTTCCGCCAAGCTTTCGGCACGGGCTACGGCCTGGGCCAGACGCTCTTTCGCGCGACACCGCTCATCTTTGGCGGGCTGTCGGTGGCGCTGGCTTTTCGCGCCGGCCTCTTCAACATCGGCGGCGAGGGCCAGATGCTTCTGGGCGGCCTGGCTGCAGCGCTCGTGGGCGCGTACGCGCCGCTGCCGGCCCTTGCGCTACTGCCCGCGGCGCTGCTCGCGGCTGCGGCCGCCGGCGGAGCGTGGGGCGCCATCCCCGGCATGCTCAAAGCGCGCTTCGGGGCGCACGAGGTGATCAACACGATCATGCTCAACTTCATCGCGCTCTCGCTCGTGGGCTGGCTCGGCCATCGCTTGTTCGAGACCGCGACCGTGCGCACGCGGGAGATCGCCGCCGGCGCGGTGCTGCCGCGGTTGGGCGCGTGGCTGCCCGCGCTGCGCAGCGCGCCGGTGAACGCCAGCCTGCTGATCGCGCTGCTGATCGCCGCAGCGCTTGCGGCGCTGCTCTTTCGCACGCGCCTGGGCTACGAACTGCGCGCCGTGGGCTTGAACGCGCCCGGCGCCGAGTACGGCGGCATCTCGATCGGCCGCACGCAGGCGCTGGCCATGACGCTCGCCGGCGCGGTCGCAGGCCTGGGCGGCGTGAACTTCGTGCTGGGCTACAAGCACTACTTCGAGCTGGGCTTCACCGGCGGCGCCGGCTTCATGGGCATCGCGGTGGCATTGCTCGGACGCAACTCGCCGTTGGGCGTGATCATCGCCGCGCTGTTCTTCGGGGCACTGGCCTACGGCGGCCTGGTGGTGAACCAACGCGTGCCGCGCGAACTGATCGAAGTCCTCGAGGCGCTCGTGATCCTCTTCGCCATCAGCGCGCGGCCGCTGCTCGAGCGCGTGGCGCGGAGGTGGGCGTGAGCGCGGGCGTGGTCCTGCTCTTCCTGGCCGCGGCGCTGCGCATCAGCGTGCCGTATGCGCTGGCGTCGATCGGCTCGTGCTTCAGCGAGCGCGGCGGCGTCGTGTGCATCGCGCTCGAGGGCATCCTGCTCACGAGCGCGCTGGGCTACACGCTGGGCGCATACGCTACGGGCAACGCCTACGCGGGGCTGCTGGCCGCACTGGCGGCGGGCATCGCCACCGCATGGTTGCACGCCGAGGTCACGGTGAGGTTTCGCGCCGACCAGATCACCAGCGGGCTCGGGATCAACCTGCTGGCCGCGGGGCTCACGCGATTCGGGCTCGTGCGTGTGTTCCATAGCTCATCGAACTCGCCGCGCGTGGAGGGGTTCGCCGACCTGCCCTTGGGCCCGCTCGCGCACCTGCCCGTCCTTGGCAGCCTGATCGCGAGTCCGCTCGTGCTGCTGCTGCTCGTGCTGCTGCCGCTCTCGCACGCGCTGCTCTTTCGCACCGCGTTCGGCTTGAGACTGCGCGCGACCGGGGAGCGCCCCGAGGCCGGCGCCACACTGGGGTTGAGCGTGACTCGCATCCGCTTCGCGGGCGTGCTGCTGTGCGGTGCATTCGCTTCGCTGGGCGGCGCGTGGCTCGCCAGCGAGCAGCACAGCTTCACCGACGGCATGACCGGCGGCCGAGGCTACATCGCGCTGGCGGCGATGATCGTGGGCAAATGGGACCCGCTGGGCGCGGCTGCCGCCTGCCTGTTGTTTGGCGCAGCGGAAGCGCTGCAGATCGTCCTGCAGGGCTCCGCGTTCCCCAGCGAACTGCTGCAGGCGCTGCCCTACGCGGTGACCATGCTGGTGCTGGCGGGGTTCATCGGCCGGGCGGTCGCGCCCAAGGCGGTGGGCGTCCCGTACGACCCGGAACAAGCTTGACCGTCTCTTGAAGAATCCCGCATCTGCGCGCACGAAATGCTTGCCATCGAGCGCGCGGACGGGGTGTATAGTCCAATAACGTGCCCGCGGGTGGGCGCTGCGTCATCCTCATTTCGAGGTGCCCCCGATGCATCTGCGCTCACAGCTCTCCAGCTTGGTTCTCATGGCCGGCTTGTTCGCCGTGCTCGTCGCGCCTGCGCGCGCGCAGCACGTGGCGACGCCGCCGTGTGATGAGAGCGGAGCGCCTGCGCACAGCGCGTTCGCCGCCCCGATCGCGACCGCCGATGCGCGGCACGAATCGCATGGCGATGTGCGCGAGGGCGCCCGGCACGCGCCGTTGGGCACGCCCGACCACCGCAACGAGAAGCGCGAGAACCACCGTGCCACGCCGAGCCCGCTCGTCAAGGCTCAGCGCCCGAGCTCGCAACGCAGCAAGAGCGCCGGCCGCAATACGCCGGCCACTCCCGGCATGGGCCAGCTGTTGCGCATGGGCTCGGGAACCAAGAGCGATCTCACCATGCTTGAGCACACGCCTGCCTCGCACCACATGGACCTGAGCTCGGACCGCGGACCTCCAGCCGGTGATGAGCCCCAGTGCCTCCCGCCGGCAGCCCTGCCGCGCGCGCATCACCCTCAGGCCCCAGTGCCTGCCCCGGAGCCTCTCCTTCCTCGCTCCGAGCATTCTTCGCAAACACATCCGGACATCTCGCCGTCGAGCGCTCACGCATGCCTGGTGCGCTCCGCGATGTCTGCCGCCGTTCTCCCCGAGACGCCGCTTCGCGGTGGCTCTCGTGACGACCGCGCGGAGGGCGCGGTCTCACAGACCCGTTCCCCCTCCGGAGGTGTCACCCCATGAAGCGTTTCTCTTTCCTTGCGCTCGCTATGGTCGCGGTCCTTGGCATGACGTCGGTCGCGATGGCGGCGAGTACCACGCCTGCCGCAGCGCCTGCCACGTCGGGCACGACCGCCAAGAAGCCGGCAGCGGCCAAGGGCAAGAAGACCGATGACGCCGCGATGAAGACGCCGAAGATGGCGGCTGCAGCTCCGGCCACGGCGAAGGCTGCGACGATGGCCCCGGCGACTGCGGCGGCTCCTGCGGCCAAGGGTGCGGCGGCGGCGAAGGCTGCTCCGGCAGCGGCCAAGGGCACGCTCGTCGACCTGAACACGGCTGCGGCGGCGGACCTCGAAGCGCTTCCCGGTATCGGCAAGGCCTACGCGGCCAAGATCGTCGCCGGCCGGCCGTACGCGAACAAGTCGCAGCTCGTGGCGAAGGGCATCGTTCCCAAGGCCACGTACGCCAAGATCGCGGGCGCCGTCATCGCCAAGCAGAAGTAAAGAAATCCGTCGGAACGGAAGGGTCGTGGCCGAGGATGGTGCGTGGGGCTCCATCACGAGGTTCGCGATTCCTTCCGCCTCCGGCGGTTCGGTCTGCCGCTGATGCAGCGGGACCGCAGGAATGTGGAGGGCCGGGGCTGGTGCGACCGGTGCGTGGGGCTCCGTAGCCTGGCTCCCGGTCCCTCCTTCAGCGGCAGCGGCCGCCGGCCGCTGCGGCAGGTGAACCGGTGCGATAGGTGAACCGGTGCGGCAGGTGAACCGCTGCGATAGGTGAGCCGGTGCAATGCGGTCGTCGACCGGTGCGGGAGCGTCAGTCGCTACTTCGTCGCGGCCAGGCTGTCGCGCGCTTCCCTGTTCGACGGGTCGGCCTTGAGCGCGCGCTCGTAGGCGGCACGCGCTTCGCCGCGGCGACCCAGCAGCGCGTAGGCTTGGCCCATGCGGAAGTCGACGGTCTTCGAGCCCGGCGCGTCATGCGCCTCGCGCCGATAGTCGATCAGCGCCGAGTCCGGATGGCCGGCGTAGAACGCGGCCAAGCCAAGACGCTCGCTCAGGCCCGGGAGTGTCGCGTCGGTCGTGCGCGCTTCCACGAGCAGGCGCCGCGCATCGGCCCAGCGGCCTTCCGCGAATGCCACGTTCGCCAGCAGGTTCGCGGCGCCGCCGTGCCAGGGCGAGCTTGCGAATGTGCGCTGCAACTCGCGAGTCGCCTGCGCGCGCAGCGCACTGTCGGCGAAGGTGCGCGCACCCAGTTGCGCGAGCTTCTGGTCGCCCGCGCCCAGCAGCCGGTAACCCTCGCGCTCTGCGAGTGCGGCCAGCCGACCGGAGCGGCGCAGATAGAGCGCCGAAGCGTCGTCCACGAACACCAGCGCCCAGGTGCTGTCGGCATCGAGGAAGTCGAGCAGGTGCTGGCCCTGATACTGGCGATGCGGCATGAGCACGTAGTCGAAGTGCCGTTCCTGATCGAGCTCCACCCACGCCTGCTGGGTCTGCAACGCGTGTGCCGCCAGATAGCGATCCGTGGTGGTGCCCGCCTGATGGATATCCATGAACGGCAACCGGCCGGGATCGGGATAGAAGCGATACAACATGTAGCCGCCGTAGCCGAACGCATTGAACGCCTTGCCGCGCACCTGATGGGACTCGATCCAATCGCACGCGCGCACCGGAAACTCGCTCCACACGAAACCCACGCGCGGCCGGAATGCGGGTGGCTGCATGGCGAAGAATGCCAAGAACGACATCGTCAGGACCACGAGCGCCACGCGCACGGCGGGCTGGTTCAAGATGCGGCCGCGGAGTGTTGCGCACCATGCATCAAGGTCGCGCGCGAAGAACGGTGCGACGAGTATGGCCAGATAGCCCAGGAAGCGTTGCGTGCCGAGCGCCTGCGGCACGAACGCGACCAGCACCAGCCATTGCACGAGGTCGAGGCGGCGGCGCCATAGGGTCCACAGCGCCAGCGCGCCGAGCAGCGCGAACCATGCGGGCAGGAAGTTGCCAACATAGGCACCCCAATCGATGGGCGCGAGCTCGCCGATGATCTTGTAGATCGGCTCGTGTCGCCACACGAAGAAATATTCAAAAGGCTGCCAGAGCGCCTGCCATCCGAACGGATTCAGGAACGACACGGCGGCGCTCGCCACGCCCACCAGGAACAAGCCGCGTGGTGCCTGGGGCGGGCGGGCCGCCTTGCTGGGCAGCACCGCCGCGAGCCAGTAGGCGGCCGTGAGGAAAAGCCCGATGTAGTACGAGACATGCGCGTTCGCCCACAGCAGGGCGATGGGCACCACGAACCATGCGGGATCGATGCGGCCGGGCATCACCCCCTGCGCGCGGCGGCGTTCGAGCAACCACATCTGCGCGGCGACGAGCACCGCCACGAACGTCTCGGGACGCGCCTGCGAGCGGTAGCGATACAACATCGCGCACCACACGAGCGCGACCAGCGCCCACGGCCCGCGTGCGCCGCTGGCGCGCGAGGCCGCCCACAGGAAACCGAACGCGATCAGTGTCGTGATCCAGCGCCACGCGGCGATCCCCGCGATGCCGCCCGCCGCCCAGAACGGATACAGCAACGCGCGGAAGAGCCATGACGGCAGCACGTCGGGCGCGCCATGCGTGGGCCACGTCCACAGCTGCGTGTGCGGGATGCTGTGCATGGTCCAGATGACCTTGCCCACCAGCAGGTGCTGCCACAGGTCGGTGTCGTAGATCGGGTAGCTCACGAGCGCCATGAGCAGCGCCGCGGTGAGCGCGACCAGCAGCGCCCAAGCCGCGCGCGGCAATGGCGGCGCGGGCGGCGGTGCAGGTGACGGCGCGGGCGCGGCGGGCGCGGGCAGCTTGTTCGAGGCAGGCTTGCCCATCAACGGATCCGGAAGAGGTAGATGCAGCCGGCGGGCTTCGCGAGCGGGTCCTGGTGCTTGAGCGCGCCCATGTCGAGTTGGAGCAGCGCATCGGATGTACCCGCGCGCGTCATGGTGCGCGCGGGCAAGCCGACCAGGAAATAGCTGCTGATCGCCAGGTAGTCGCTGGTGGTATCGGGCTGCCCGCCCACGTAAGACTTGTAGTCGATCCCGTAAACCGCAGGGTCTGTCATGCCGTGATAGGCCAGATGCACGCGGCGGATGCCGAGCGCGCGCATGTCGTCGCGAAGTGCGATCAGGCCCTGGCCCCAGTCGACGTTGGAGTCGTTGACCACGCGGTCATTCCCAAGACCGTTGAAATACGCGAGCGGATACGGCATGGCGCGCACGCCCTCCCACGCCACCGTGAGCGCGAGCGCGCACGCAGCCAGCGCCCACGCCGGCGCCGCGATGCGTCCGCGACCCACGCGCGACGCGGCGGAGAGCGCCGCCCACGCGCACAGCGGCGGCAGGATGGGCAGCAGGTAGCGCACGCCATAGTCGAGGTCCGACACCATGCACCACGGCAGCACCACGAGTGGCACCGCGAGCAGCGTCCACTCGCGCACCGCGCGGCGGGTACCGCCGGTCGCCAGATGCACGGAGCGCAACACGATCAGGCCGAGCACGCCCAAGGGCCACTTCACCGCCAACGCCACCGGAAAGTACCGCCAATCGTGCGCACGCGTGACCTGACCCAGGAAGTAGCTCGCTTTGATGCCTGGCTGCGCGAGGTAGCCAAGGTTGTCCAGGCCCAGTACGTACGGCGCGGGCAGCGGCAGCGGCGCGAATGGCACCACCTTCGCCAGGTGCTGGAATGCCGGCGACAGGTACGGCAGGCTCGAGCATGCGACGCCGACGCCCTGGAAGAGATACGCCGCGTCCACCGCCAGCAGCGCCACGAACGGCAGCGCCAGCAGCCCCAGCACCGCGACGCGCGGGCGCGGCAGGTGGTCCAGGCGCGCAAAGACCACCGCCAACAAGATCAGCACCGCGTAGAGCTGCACGGCGCTGAAGCGCGTGAGAAAGGCCAGCGCCCAGCAGGCCGCGAGCGGCGTGAAGTCGCGCCAGCGGCCCGTGCGCAGGAACCGCGCACCGGCGAGCGTGGTGGCAAAGAACGTGAGCGCCGTGGGCACGTCGACACTCACCACCGAAGCGTGGGCGATGGCCTCGGGCGAGAGCGCGTACGCCGCGAGCGCGAGCACGCCGGCGAGTTCGCCGCCCCACCGCCGCGCGATGCGCCAAAGGAGCCATGCGAGCAAGAGTGAGATCAAGGTGGTGACCGCGCGGGCGGCCATGAACACGCGGTGGTACTGCGCAGCGTTGGCGCGCATGAAGCCTTCGGCGAGCAGCCGCTCGTTTCCCAGCCGAACGTAGCCGGCCTCCGGCTGGCGGGCTCCTGCCAGCATGGCGGCGGCCGCAGCGAGCACACGTGGCAACGGCGGCTGTGCGTACGACGAAGCGTAGTCGGCGCGCGTGAGGATCTCGACGCCGGCCGAGAGATGGAAGCCCTCGTCGAACGACACCGAGTTGCGCGCCGACACCCATGTGGCGAGCGCCGCGTGCACCAGCAGCAGCGCCGCCGCGATCACGGCCGCGAGCTGCGGCGCCAGCACGAACGCCGCCGCAGACGAAGCGTGGCCGGCGCGCGCTCGCGCCGCCGAACCCGCGCGCGGCTTGCTCAGGGCAGGATCTCCACGCGCCGGATCACGTCGCCCTGGGTGATGCGCCGGGCCACATCGAGACCCTGGGTGACCGTGGCGAAGATCGTGTAGCGGCCGTTCAGGTGCGGCTGCGGCGCGAGCGTGATGAACCACTGGCTGCCGCCGGTGTCCTTGCCCGAGAGCGCCATGCCCACCTGGCCGGCGTCGTAGCGCTCGTGGTTGTACTCACAGCGGATCGAGTACCCGGGGCCGCCCGAGCCGGTGCCGGTGGGATCGCCGTCCTGGATCACGAAATCCGGCACGACGCGGTGCACGCTCAGGGAGTTGAAGTATCCCTTCTTCGCGAGCCGGATGAAATTGCGCACGGTCTGCGGCGCCTGGGCGCCAAGGAAGCGCCACTCGATCACGCCCGCGCTGGTGGTGAGCACGGCGCGTGTCTCGGTGGGCGGCTGCTCCCAACCTTCTGCATACGTGAGGGGCGGTGCGGGCGCCGGGTAGAGCTTCTCGATGCTGTCGGCGAACGCGCGGCCCGCCAACTGCCGCAGCGCATCGCGGATGCCGATGCGCGCATCGGCGTCGGCATCTTTTCCACGTACTGCGTACGCGCTGGCCAGGTGCCGCACCGACGGGCGGTCGTTGGCGTCGCCGAGCGCGCCGGCCGCGCTCGCGGCGATCAGCACGTCGGGGTCATCGACGAGCGCCTGCAGCCGTGCGAGCAGGCCGTCGAACGTGTGCAGGTGCGGCTTGCCCTGCGCGCGGCCCAGCAGCGTGCCGGCGACCTCGGCCGCTGTCATGCGCTCGAAGCGCGGCCGCACGTCGCGCATGCTGGCGAACAGCGCATCGGCGAGCGGCTGCGCATGACCGGCCACGACCGCAGCGTCCATCTGGCGGATGCCGTCCAACACGGCGACGCGTACATAGACCGAGGAATCCTCCAGCATCGGCGAGAATCGCTGCCAGCCATCGTAGCCCAGCCGCGCGATCAACGAGCGCGCTGCGGCGCCGCGCGTGGCTGCGTCGTAGTCCGTGGTGACGAGCGCCAGCACCGATGTGGCGTTGGCTTCATCGCCCGTGGCGGCCGGCCACCACGCGAAGTGGTCGCCGAGCGCCGTAGCCGCGGTCACGCGCACGTGCGGGTTGTGATGCGCCAGCAGCCGCGCGATCGCCCCAAGCGTGCTGGTGTCGGTGCTGTCGGCGATCGACTGCAGCGCGCGCAATGCGTTAACGACCACCGCATCGTTGCGCGACTGCAGCGCCTGCACCAGCGCGCTCGTCACGCCTGCCGCGTGGACGCGGCCCAGCGTGCGCGCGGCGTGCGCCTGCACGAGCGCGTCCGGATCGCGCAGCAGCGGCGCCACGGCCGGGCCGATGCGGCGCGGGTCGTCGAGCTTCTCCAGCGCGTAGACCACCTTCCAGCGTACGTCGGCCACGGGATCGTCGAGGTGCGCGAGCAGCGAGCCCAGTGCGCTCTTGTCGGCCAAGCGCCACAGCGCGATCGCGGCATCGCCGCGCAGCAGTGCGCTCTTGGCGCTAAGGCGCTCGACCACCTGCGGCGTCGCGGCCTTGTCGCCCACCTTGCCCAGCGCTTCCAGGCTCAGGTCGGCGACCTCGGCGTCGGCGTCGGTGAGGCCGCGCTCGAGCGCCGCGCGCGCGGAGCGGTGGCCGATCTGCCCCAGCGCGAAAGCCGCCTCGCGGCGCACGCGCACGTCGGTGTCCTTGAGCAGCGGGAGCAACGCCGCGACGCTGGTGGAATCCTGCAGCCGGCCCACGGCGAGCGCGGCGCGCGCACGCACGGCGGCCGCGGGTGATCTCAGAAAACCCGCGATGTCCGAGAGCCGCCGCTGATCCTCGGCGATCGCGATCGCGCGCATGGGCGCCGCCGAAGTAGCGGCGCGCGCGGGTACGTGCGTCAGCAATGAGGCAGCGGCCAAGACAGCGATCGATATCCTGACGGACTTCACGCGACCTCCCGGGAACGGCGGACACCCACTCCTGCACAGGCCGCAGATATTAGATGGGTTTCGCAGCCCCTGCACTCGTGTATCAGAAGCGGTCCGCTCGAAACGGCGCGGGATCCACCACCGGCTTCGTGCCCAGCACGAGATCGGCAGCGAGCTGCGCCGTACCTGGCGCCGACTGCAGGCCGAGCATCTGGTGGCCGGCGGCGAGCGTGAGGTTCGCAAAGCCGGGCGCGCGGCCGATGATCGGCATGCCATCGGGCGTGCAGGGCCGCAGGCCGTGCCAAGCGGGCGTGAGCGGCGCGCTCTCGGGCAATGGCAGCGCGCGGCGCGCGGCAGCGATGATCGCCTGCACGCGCCGCGGCGAGACGCCGTCGTCGTGCGCGACCAGCTCGAGCGTGCCAGCGATGCGCGTGGTGTCCGTATAAGGAGTCACCGCCACCTTGCGCTCGAGCAGCATGACGGGGCTGCGCAGCGGAGGCTGCAGCGCGGGCGCCATCATGGAATAGCCCTTGCCGCCCAGGATGGGCGCGCGCACGCCAAAAGCGCGGCCCAGCTCGCGCGTCCACGTGCCCGTGGCCAGCACCACGTGGCCTACCGCGTGCCGCGCCGCAAGCTGCTCGCGGTCCGTGCGCGCGTGCGTGATCGCGCCGGCGTGTGTGTCGAATCCCGTCAGGCGCTCGTGCGTGCGAAGCCGCCCGCCCAACCGCACGAACTCGCGTACCGCGGCATGCACGGCGGCGAGCGGCTGTACGTGGGCCTCATCGGGAAAGTACACACCGCCTTCAAGCGGGCCCCGCAGGGCCGGCTCGCGCGCGCGCAGCGCAGCAGCGTCCAGCGCTTCGCCACGCACGCCTTGGAGCGCCGCCAGCCGCAGCTCTTCGTGCGCCGCGTTCAGACCCTCGCGGGTCTCGCACGCCATGAGCAGGCCCGCGCGCGTGAAGCCGAAGCCGGGGTCGCCGGCCGCGGCCAGCTCGTGCGCGAAGCGCTCGTAAAGCTGCAGGCTCAGGAGCGAGAGCTGCGTAAGCGCACGCGTGCCCGCCTCGAAGCGCGCCGGCGTGGCGGCCAGCGCGAAGCGCAGCAGCCACGGCGCCTGCGTGAACGCCAGGCCTGGCGGCACTCGCAACGGGCTCGCGGGGTCCAGGCACCAGCGCAGCGCCTGGCGGAAGACGCCGGGCGCGGGCAGCGGCATGGCGAAGCAGGGCGTGAGCCAGCCGGCATTGCCGAACGAGCAACCGTGGCCGGGCTCGCCGGCGTCGAGCAACACCACCCGCTCGCCGCGGCGCACGAGTTCGAGGGCGATGTGCGCGCCCACGATCCCCGCGCCGACGACCAAGATGGCGCCGGCCTTTGGCCAGCCTTGAGTGGCGGCGGCGTTACTGCCCGATCGCGGGGTCGGCGACATGGCGCGGTTTGCGCAGGCGCACCAAGCGGCCCAACTGTTCGACCTTGGCGCCGTTACCGTTCGCGGCGCTCAAGCGATAGAAGTAGACGCCGTTGGCCAGTTGCGAGCCCTCGTTGTCGCGGCCATCCCATGGCAACTGGTGATAGCCGGGCGCAAGGGCACGCACGGTGGCCGAATAGATCGGGTGACCGCTGATCGTGTACACCGTGATGCGCACATCCGCGAGCGCCGAGCCCAGCAGGTCGAACGAGAAGTTCGTGCCGTCGTTGTCGAACGGGTTCGGGAATGCGTACAGATTGCTCAGCTTGAGTTCGCCCGTGGCCGTGCTCACCACGAAGCGCTTCAAGATGGGCGTGCCGCCGAGCACCGTGAGCGATGCGATGTACTGGTCTTTGGGGTACTCCGCGTGGACCCACGAGAGGATCCACTCGCGGCCCGAGTTGTCGCCGGGCGCGGGTGTGGCGCTGAACGCCTGCGAGGCGCCATTGATCGTGAGCACCAGGTCACTCTGCGGGTTGAGCGGCTTGGGCGAGAGCACCAGGATCGACAGGTTCGAGGTCGGACTCACGTTGTCGCCGTCGTTGATGGACACGCCTTCCGAGCGCAGGAACGCGTCTAATTGAAAGACCACCGCGAAGTCGCGCTGCAGGCCGTAGCGATCGGTGGAACGCACGTGATAGCGGTAGCTCTCGGCGCGAAGCGGTGCGCGGTACGACAGGCGGAAGTAGCGCCCGCCATACACGCTGTTGGCCGCCGTATCGGGGAACGATGGCGAGAGCGAGTAGCTGGAGGAGGGCACAGCCGTGGTGCCCGCGGCGCTTTCTTCATACAGCCCCAGACTGTCCAAGCGCACGGTCGAGATCACGTCGGCGGCCAGTTGAAGCGTGTCGGAGAGCGCGTGCAAGCGCACCACCTGGCCGTCGGAGACGGGCGTGCCGTTCGCGACCACGGCGCCTTGCGGCGCGCCGATCGACATGCGCTGCGCGGGGTCGCCCAGCAGCGTGTAGCTGAGGCCGATACCGCGCTCGAAGCTGTAGCCGGCGACGGTCGGCAGGTACACCAGGAAACTGCGCACGAGCGCCTCGCCCAGCACCACGCGCGAGCCGCGGTCGCCGAGCATCTCGTCGCGCGGCGGATCCACGAACATCGAGCGCGCCATCTCGACATTGATATGGCTCGAGTCATCGCGCGGCACCACTTCGTAGCAGGCCGATGCCCACGACGCGATGGCGCCGCCATTGGGCAGCACGACCATCTCCTCACCCAGGCACGGGCCGAAGCCGAAGTGCTTCTCGGAGCGCGCGAACATGTTCGCGTGACACGAGAACGCCGAGAACAGGAACGGTTTGCCGGGGTTGGCATACAGCGACTTGTCGTCGATGCCCGGCGAGTTCACGTACAGGTCTTCGTGCGCCAACACGTACTCATTGGCGTGACCCTGATAGTTCCACCACAGCACGCCGGCGTTGAGCTTGCTGAACAAGATGGGCGTCACGCCCGCGTGCACGCGCGCCCGCGTGGCGTCGCGGTCGGGGCGGCAGGTGTCGGCCGGCGGCGTGTAGTCGTAGGGCTCGTTGGTCTCGTACGCGCGCAACAGGAACGTGTCGACGGCGGTCTCGGACAGCCCAGCGTCGCGATGGATGAGCGACTCGATCTTGTGCGTGAGGCCGGCGAAGAGTTCTTCGTAGCTCTTGTGACAGTACTGGCTGCCCCCCGCCGCGCCGCCGCCGAAGAAGCTCTCGCCCGAGAATGCATCGTCGGCCGACAGCAGCACGCGCCGGCGCCACGACTGGTCGCCGGTGTAGGTCTCGTAGGCCACGATCTTGTTGATCACGCCCTGGGCCTCGGCAAGCGAGTTCACGGGCAGGCGGCCGATGAACATCTCGGGGATCACATCGCCGAAGCCGAAGATGGGGTCGCAGTTGCCCGTGAGGCAGCCATAGCGATTGTCCGACGGGATGATCTCGTAGCCATCGCCCACCGGCACGGGGCCCGGCGTGGGCAGCACGGGCACGAAATCGGTGGCCGAGGTCACGCGGTGGTTGAGCGGATCGAGCGTGCCCTCGCCCACCAGCATGAGGAACTTGGCGTCCCAGTTGTTGTAGGCATAGCGCACGAAGCGCTGGATCGCCGCCGCCGAGTGGCGGCCGCCGTTGAACTCGTCGTAGATCGCCTCGGTGGACGCCACGACCACGCGCAGGCCCTGCGACGCGCGCAGGTCGATGAGCGGCTGCAACGCGGGCCGGAATGCCTCGGGCGCGATCAGCAGGTAGTCGCCACTCGTGTAGCCCTCGAGGGTGCGGCGCGTGACCACGCCGAAGTGGTCGGAGGGCGGCACGATCGCGGTGAGCGCCGGATCGAACGAGCTGGGGTCTTGCGACGCGCCGGCAGCGTACACATGCGGCTGAGCCGTGGCGACGGAGTCCTGGAAGTCGATCTGCAGCGTGTTGTCGGGAGCGTTGCTGCGATGCACCGCGTCGAGCGTGACCCGCACCGGGTTCTCGGCGTCGGTCACGTCGTACAGGCGCACGGAGTCGGCCAGGAATCCGCCCACGCTCATCTGCACTTCGCCCGTCCCGTCGCCCGAGTTGAACGGGATACGGTCGTGCACGGCGCGGTAGCGGCGCCAGTACGTGAGGTCGAACCAGTTGAGCCCGGCGTTGCAGACGTTGTTCGTGCTGGGATCGGGCGCGCTGCCCGACGGCTTGCCCCACTGGCGGAAGAAGTTGGTGTTGCCGTCGGTGAACGCCGAGCCGCGAAGGAAACCCGTCACGGTCTGCGGCTGCTTGCCGGCCCAGTAGATGGAGTCCGCGATGGCGCTCACCTGCGAGCGGCCATTGCGCACCGCCGCCCACGCGTAGTGCGAGCCGAAGCTGCGGCCCATCCAGTTGACCGACATGGTCGCCGTGCGGCTCGTGTCGACATCGCGCACCTCGAAACGGATCGTGTCGGGGCGCGAGTAGTAGAGCAGCAGTTCGTTCCAGTGATACACGTCGAGCGTGGTGTCGGTCGGCTGGCCCACGAGTTCGAGCTGCGCCGCGAAGGTCTTTTCAAAATGCTCGGTGTAGGGGTACGAGAGGAGCGAGCTGAGGCCGGTCGTGCCCCGCCAGCCGGAGCGCTGCGGCACGCGGCGGCCGCCGGTGAGCTTGCGCGTGACGAACACGACTTCGGCATCGCCCCACCAGCGCTGGTACTGACTCGCGGCCGAGCGCGCCGCCCAGTTCTTGGCGTAGATCCAGATGTAGTCGCCCGCGTCGAAGACGCCATTCTGGTTGGCGTCCTCGATCTCGATCGGGAGTTCGAGCGTGATGTAAGGCGTAAGCTGGTTCTCGACGAACTCATGCCGGTGCACGCTCACCTGCGCGACCGGCACGTTGCTCGGATAACCCTTGGCGGCCAGTTCGCTGTAGGGCAGCTGATAGAGACCCGTGGAATCCAGCTGCACGCGCACCTCGGCGTCACTCTCATCGAATGCCGCATCGCGCAGCGGCCCGCTGGCCGGGCGCGCGAAGAGTGACGTGGTGGTGCGGCCGCCGGGCGTGGCGCCCGCAGGCGCGACGCGCCACGTGCGCGCTTGATCGAAGTTGAGCACGGCGCTCGCGAACACATCGTCGAAGTGCGCGTCGGCGCCCCCGGAAGTCGGGAGCGCAGCAGCTCCGGCAGCCCGGTTGAAGTCCACGCGCACGGTCATGGTGGCGGTGGAGGTGAGCCTTGATGCGGCTTCGTCGTAGCGGAACGGCCGCGCCTCGAGCGAGACGAACTTGCGCCCGCGCATGCTCGAGACCGAGCCCAAGCGGACCGGGCTGTCGGGCCATACGCCATCGGTGAGTGCGGGGACGTCCTGCATGGACGGCGTCTCCTGCTCGCCGGGCAGGCCTTTGATGAACACCGGCTTGCCCGCGATCACCAGCCGCACGCCGGTCTGCGCCACCTCGGCCGCCGAGCTGAGCACGCGGGCGCTGGGATGGGCGTCGGGCGGGATCGCCAGCACCGCCGAGAACGCCGGCAACTTGGCGTGGCCGGGGTCGGCCAGGACGTGCGCGCTGCCCAGACCCACGATGCGCGAGCGGCCGGCGGCGTCCGGGGCGCTCAGGCCCCAGCCGGAAGCACTGAACGCGAGCGTGACACCACGCGCATCGGTGGCGACGATCCTCACCGCCTGCGCCCGCGCCAATGCGGGAATCCAGAGGGCCATGACGGCGTACAGACACAGGCAGGCGGCGTATCGGGCGGGTATCGCAATGAGCTTTCGCATGTATTCCCGAGTCTAGGGACGCGTGAATGACGGGGTCAAGCCCCCGCAAGTCTTAAGACCTGAAAGTGTCAGGCGCGGAATGCCGATGATAGACTCCTGCCGTCCACTATCGATGCATCGGTCCTGCAGGAGGCTGGCTTGATCCCGAGACGAACCCGTCCATGGCTGACCTTCGTGGCGCTCTGCCTGGTTTGTGGCAGCGCGCTCGCCGCTCCCGTGAAGCATTCCCCCGTTGCGGCAAGGCGGGCGGCCCCGGCCATGCCCGACAGCGTCCTGGCCCGGGTCGGCAAGCAGCCCATCACCTGGACCGACGTGCAGGCTGCCGCCACCCGGTTCGGCGTCAAGCCCGACACCCTTACCCCGAAGCAGGCCCGTGAGTTTCTGGATGTATTGGTCGACCAGAAGGCCATCACCGCCCAGACCACCCGCCTGCCCCGCCTGTGGACCGCCCGCGACAGCGCCGATTACCACGGCCTGGTGGACCGTTTGGAGCTGGACGCTGCGCTCGACTCGGCGCTGGCCATCGAGCGCGTGGCTCGCGTGGCACGGGGCGACACCGCTCTCGATAAGATGAGCATGGGCGTGGCGGTGCGCGATGCGGCCGTGAAGGCCGTGCGCTTCACCTACGACGAGCCGCTGATCGCCCGCGTGGCGGCCGCGTTCGATTCGCTGCCCAAGGTCGATGGCAGCCAGGGCGCTCTGGAGCAATTGCGCATGGCCGGCATGCTGCCGCATGTGAGCCATGCGGACTCGGTGAGCGTGATCGCATTCGTGGGCAACGACCACTGGACCGTGGCGGACCTGTTCGCCGACTGGAAGCGCCTGAACCCGCTCTACCGGCCGCGCGTGACCACGCCGGACCATGTGAAGGACCTGATCCACAACGCTTTCTACGAGCGCCTGCTGCGCCGCCAGGCGCGCGCCCAGCACGTGCTGGAGCAGCCCGCCGCCGTGCGCATGCTGCACGACAAGGCAGAGTTCCTGGACATGCAGGCGTACGTGGGCCGCGAGGTGTACGCGCACATCGCCCAGGATTCTCTTACGCTTCGCCGCCACTACGACGCCGACCCGCACGTGTTCGACGTGGCCGCGCACGCCGTGGTGTTGCGCTTCGCGTTCGAGAGCGAGGCCGAGGCGCTCAACTTCAAGGTAAGGCTCATGCGGCCGCTCGCGGTGGATACGTTGCTCGCCGAAGCCAAGCGCGAGCACGTGGACTACACCGGCTCGCTCTCGGCCGACGACGACAGCGCGCTCGTGGCGCGCTGCTTCGCCGTGGGCGTGGGCGGCCTGGTGGGCCCCGACGACACCTCGCAGGGCTGGCGCATGCTGCGCGTGCAGAAGCTCGAGCCGCGCAAGGGCCGCAGCTTCGCGGACGCCGCGCAGATGGTGCAGCGCGACTGGTATGACCACGAGGGCGAGCGCTTGATGCGCGCGCTGCTCGACCGCCTGCGCCGCGAGCAGGGCGTGGTGATCCACGAGACGTCGTCCCATCTGCGCGCGGCTGCGCAGAAGCACTGACCATTCCCCCGACGGAGACTCACGTGCGAGCTCGCATCGTTCTGGCACTCCTGCTCACGCTGACCGCTGGTGCGGCTCACGCCGACGGCGCGGCACCCACGTTCAAGGCCGACGCCGATACGGTGCGGGCCGATGAGCACGACAACGTGAACATCGACTTCACCGTGCTGAACCCGACCGAGACCGGTCTGTACTCAGACTCGCTCGAAGTGGTGCTGCTGAACCAGGACAGCGGCGTGATCCCGGGCGCGCGCGAGACCCGGCTGCCACTGCCCGCGCTGGCAAGGCTCTTCGCGCCGACCGGGGCCGGCGGCGAGCAGCACTACAGCTACTCCTCGCGCACGGCATTCGAGCACGGCACACTCACGTTCCGTTTCGTGGCGCATGACGGCCACCAGCAGCGCCACGAATTCACGTCGCGGGTGGTGCTTGCCGGCGGCGTGCTGGGCGATACGTATCCGTCGAGCTCCATCCGGGTGGATGGCCATGCGATCGAGATCGTGCCGGTCGCTGTACAGGGCGTGACCGAGGGCGTGCCCGGCGTACTGATCGTGCATGGCGATGACGCGAATGCGCGGCGGCTGCTGAGCGCAGCGGTCACCTTTGCCGAGCACGGCGCGCAGGTGATGCTCGTGAGCCAGCCCGGGTATGGCAACAGCGCGGGCAAGCGCGATTGGGCCGGCCCCGCCACTTTGGCCGCGATCGGCGCGGCGCTCGACAAGCTCAAGACCACGCCCGGGGTCGACCCCAAGAAGCTCTTCGTCTACGGCCAGCAGCGTGGCGCCACCGCGGCGCTGCTCCTGGCGGCCAAGCGTGGCGACATCGCCGGCGTCATGGTGCAGTCGGCCGAGCAGGACCTGTGGGCGACGTATCGCGCCGCCGACGCCGCGCACCGCAGCGACATCATGAGTGACATCGTCGCGCAGGCCGGCCGCGACAGCGCCGCCTGGAAGGCGCGCTCGCCGCTGCTGCAGGCGGCGCGGATCCGTGCGGCTCTGTGCGTGGTGCACACGGCCGAGGAAGACAGCATGTGTATCGCCGCCGGCCGCGCGTTCGTGGAGAAGCTCGACAAGCCTGGCGCGCGAGTGGACGCGCACCTGTCGACCCGCACGAGGCGCGTGAACCGCCAGGACGGCATGCGCTTCGCGCTCGACTTCCTGCGCCGCGTCTCGCACTAGTTCGGGCGTCGCATTGCAGTCTGCAGTCAAAGCCCCGTCAACTCCGCGCGCTGGGCGCGCCGACGCGGCCGTGAGTCTTGACACCTCCAAAGGGCGCTCCCTACGCTTGGAGCGCGACCTGTCGTCAGCTCTCCCCCTACAACTGGACAGACCCGGAGCCCCCATGCGTCCCATGCGTATCCTGCCCCTGATCGTGCTGTGCCTGCTGAGCGCCGCGCTCGCGACGACGCGTGCTGCGGAGTCGCCCGAGGTCGTCCGGGGACCCATCGTGAACGGCGTGCGGGACACCGGGCAGTTCATCCCTGACTCCGTCTGGATCGTGCAGGTGGGACCGCGCGTGACCACCACGGGCATGTTCGTTCACCGGTACTTCGATTCGTACGGCGAGGACCGCCCGGGCGGCGATAGCTTGGGCCGCGTACGGTTCATGAATTCGATCGTGGACAAGGAAGTGCTGGGCATGAGCGCGCTCGCACAGGCCAGACCCATGGGCTTCGAGGACCGCCTGCAGATGCGCGAACTCGAACAGCGCACGCTGTCGAACGCGGTCTACCAGCGCTTCGTCCTGGATTCGGTGCAAGTGACCGACGCCGATGTGCGCGACCTGGAGAAGCAGTACGCGTTCGAACAGCGCTTCCGGCACATCGTCTTTGACAGCCGCGAGACCGCCGAGCGCGTGCGTCGCGACATCCTGCAAGGCCGCATCCGCTGGAGCGACGCGGTGAAGCGCTTCTCGGTCGGCACCGCCAAGGACATGGGCCCCGATGGCGATCTGGGCTGGCTGCGCCGCGTGTCGACCGACCCGATCACCGGCATCCGCATGTTCGCGCTCAAGCCCGGCGAGATGTCGGCGGTTTTCGCCGATAAGGAAGGTTTTCAGCTCGTGCAGGCGCTCGAGCGCCGGCCCACCGCGCTGATCTCGCTCGAGGCGCTGCGCAACAGCATGCGCAATCAGCTGGTGGAATATCGCTCCGCCGAGCGCTCCGACGCGATCCAGCAGACGCTGCGCAACGAGATTGGACTCGCGTACGATTCCACCAACGTCGCGTGGGCGGCATCGCGCTTCAAGAGCGCGGTCAAGGTGGACCAGACGCCGCAGGGCAGCAACGTGTCCGTCGATGCCACCGTACCGGAGTTCGCCCCGGCCGATACCGCGCGTATCCTGGCGCGCTGGAAGAATGGCGGGCGCTTGAGTCTTGCGGCTGTCGTCCACGCGTACACGGAACTCACGCCGCTGGTGCGGCCGAACCTGTCGTTCTTCGACGCCATGCGCGGGCAGGTCGACGCGATCGTGCTCGAACCCTACATGGCCGAATACGGCCGCAAACGCGGGCTCGACAAGGACCCCGTCGTGGTGTCGATCATGGACCGCAAGCGTGAGGAGATCGCGGTCGAACACCTGTACCAGGACTCGGTCGCCTCGCGGCTGTACGTGAGTAAAGACGAGCGCCGCGCTTTCTACGAGAAGAACAAACAGGGCTTCGTCACATTCCCTGCGCTGGACTTCGCGGCGATCGTGCGGCCGAACCGCAAGTCGGCCGACTCGCTGGCGGCGGCGCTCAAGGCGGGCGCGAAGGCCGCCGACATCCTGCGCGCGGACTCACTTGCCGGGAACGTGTCCGGTTCGATCCAGCACCGCCAGCAGAACGAGCCGGGCCCGTACCATAAGATCCTGTTCGAGGAACTGCGTCCGGGTCAGTCGGCGATCTTCGGCGACAAAGACGGCACGTTTCTGGTGCTGCAGCTGCTGAACTTCGACACGGGCCGTCAGCTCACGTTCGAAGAGGCCGATGCGATCGCGGACCAGGCGGCACAGAACGAGCGCGGCGAAAAGCTGCTGCGCGCGATGATCGACCACTTCGCGAAGAAGTACACGATCCGCACCCGCCCCGAGATGCTCATGCGCATCCGGCTCGTGGATCCGACGATCGGTCACTAGAGCCGCACGCACGGCGCAACGCAGCAGGCCCGCTTCCCCTGCCGGGAGGCGGGCCTGCTTGCTGCGCGTTGCTTCGCCGTCAGTGAGACGTCGGCGTCGCCGCGACCTTGGGCTTCCATGCGCGCGGCGCGGTGTTGGTCTTGAACGGCGCGACCGGGTCGCTGCCCACGGGGCCAAAGCCCACGAAGCGCTCGCCGCGCGCGACCTCGGGCTCGTCCTTGAGCGCATAGCCGATCGTGGCTTTCTGCCACTCGATGCACACGGGCCGCTCGCAGCCGTCGTGACTCTTCTCGTGCCGCAGCACCACTCGGCCCAGCGCATAGATGCTGTCGGCGTCCACGTGCCCGAGCACTTCCTGGCCCACGGCATACACGAGCCGCAGCGTCGCGGCGGTCGGCGTGCGCTGCAAGCGGACGAAGCCCATGCCCTGTGCGCGGTACGGGCGGCGTCCGGGGAAATCCGCGACGCCGTCATACTCCGCCGTGAGGCCGCCGCCGTTGGCGCCGGCCTTCCCGAACTGCCAGTACGCGCCCAGCGTATCGCCGGGCATGGCGTGGATCAGCAGCACGCCCGTGAAGCCGCTGAACGTGTCGACGGTGCGCCCGGGGATGAATGAGAGATACAGCGTGTCGGCCGCGCGCGCATCATCGCAGCGCGGCGTGCGCATGGCGCGTGCGCGCTTTAGACCATACGGCGCGTCCCAGGTGAGCAGAAGCTGCGCGCGCTCGGCGTGCGCACCGCCGTGAGCCTGCAGCAGGCTGTCGGCGACCATGAGCCGGTGCGAGATCCACTCTTTGGGATGCAGCGTCGCGGCGGTATCGGCAGCAGGCGAGGCCGCCGCCGCGGCTGCGTGCACCGGCGCGAGCGGGCCGCCGGCGAGCAAGGCGGTGAAGGCGGTGAAGGCGATACGAAGCAGCCCCGCCGGGAG
>JANYBS010000041.1 GCA_025360715.1 Candidatus Eiseniibacteriota bacterium
ACGTGGTGGATGGGCGAATCCTGCCGCGCGCTGGTTGCGGTCATGAACAGCCCGTTGCAGGAGCGCTTTCGCTGGCGGCACACGCTCATGCTGCCCAAGGTGCGGCGCACACTCGATTGGCTCGTGGCAGGCGCCGACAGCGTGCAGGCCCAGCTGCAAGCGGCTCAAGACGCACCCGCGCTGCTGGCCCAAGCGCGCTGCTTCCTGCTGGCCGACGGCATGTTCCACGAAGAGGTATTCGGCCGCGCCGGCCAGCGCGCCATCCAGAGTGCGCTCGCCATGCAGGCGGCGGACGGCACGTTCCGCTCGCCCACGCCCGGCGCTGAATCCCAGTCCGCGAGCGTGTGGGCGCTGCAATCGGTCGTGGAATACTTCCCCTCGCCGTCGCTCGAGCGCGCGCTTCAGACAGCTGCCAAGGCGCTGGCCGCGCAGGTGGGCGATGGCGGCAAAGTGGCCGGCGTGCGCGATCTGGCCGCCGCGCGCCGTGTGGCGCTCACGCTCACGATGTTCGCTGCGTACAGCGGCGATGCGACTATGGCGAAGGTGGCAGAGCGCGCGAGTCTGGCGAGCTCGGCGGTGCCGAAGACGCTGCGTCGTCAGCCACCACCTCTGCCACTGAAGAAGTAGCCGCGGCAGGCTTCACGGCTGCCGCATCGGTCCGCCCGCGTGTGGCCGCCCACACCGCCAGGGTCCAGGTGGGTACCAGGTCCACGCCAGGCACCAACTTGAGTGCGAACGCGGGCAGCAGCGCGAGATGAAAGCCCAGCAGGGCGAACATCGCGATGCTCACGCCCACATCGAGCACATCGTCGATGGGCGAGACCGCCCCCGCGAAGAACGCGGGCCACAGCACGATCTGCACGCCATCGGCGAGCAGGGCGAGCGCCCATGCCAAGCGGCGGCGCGTTCGGGACAGCGGGCGAGGGGCTTTGGGGTCTGCGAGCATGGCCGGAGACTAGCACCGCAGTCCCGCGCCGCCCTATCCGCAAGACTGCGAGCGGGATAGATGGCTTCCGGGACGCGTGTCCAGGGGCCCGTTTGCCCAGCACTTGACGCATGCGGCATACTATTCGGCCTCAACCCAACTCAGGCGGAGCGCTCGGCCACAAACCGCAGTCCGTGGGCCCTTTCAGAAGGGCACGGCCCGGAGGCCGGGGAACGCCGCCGTAGCGGAGAAGCACACGATGAAAGCAGGCATCCATCCGGTCTATGAGCTGGTCGGTTTCCACTGCTATGGCTGTGGCACCGAGTGGTCGACCCGCACCACGCTCAAGCCCGCGACTTCTGACGGCAAGATCCACCTCGACATCTGCTCCGAGTGTCATCCGTTCTTCACCGGTAAGCAGAAGCTGATGGACAAGGCGGGTCGTGTGGACCGCTTCCGCAAGCGGTACGCGAAGAACGCGCCCGAAGCCGGCGCCGACAACGCTTAGCGTCAGTACCCTGGCTCCCGGTTGCGAGCGCACTCGCGCTTGCCCGGGAGCCTTGTCTTTTCCTCCGGAGGCCTTTTGCCTTTCCTTCCCGTGGGTGGCCAAGCGGTCATCGAGGGCGTGATGATGCGCTCGCCGTCCAAGGTCGCGGTCGTCGCGCGCCGCCCCGATGGCACCTATGCCAGCATGGAGCGGCCGTTCACGTCGATCACCGCGCGCTACAAGTTCCTGGGGCTGCCGGTGCTGCGCGGCGCGACGTCGCTGTTCGAGACGATGTTCCTGGGCATCACGGCGCTCAACTTCAGCGCCGACATCGCGTCGGAAGAAGAAGCCAAGCCGCACGCTGCTGCCGATCCGGCTCCGCAGGTTGCCCAAGAGAAGCCCAGCGCCGCCAGTGGCGCCGCGCAGGGGCTGACGGTCCTCATCTCGCTCACGCTGGGCGTGCTGCTGTTCGTGGTCATGCCGGCCAAGGTCACGCCGCTCATTCAAAAGCAGTTCGGGCTCGAGAGCCGCTATGCGTTCGGCCTCATCGATGGCGCGCTGCGGCTCACCGTGTTCGTGCTCTACCTGCTGCTCATCTCGCAGTGGAAGGAGATGGCGCGCGTGCTGGGCTTTCACGGCGCGGAACACAAGGCGATCCACGCGGTCGAGGCCGGCGTGCCGCTCACGCCGGAAAACGTGCAGAAGTTCTCGCGGCTGCATCCGCGCTGCGGCACCACCTTCCTCTTCATCGTCGTGCTCATCAGCATCGTGCTTTTCACCATCATCGGCAGGCCCATGAACATCGGCGCGCACCTGCTGCGCGTGGCGTGCATGCCGCTCATCGCCGGCATCGCGTTCGAGTTCATCCGCCTCTCGGGCATGCACTTCGACAAGCCGTTCGTGCGCGCGCTTGTGTGGCCGGGCATGCAGTTCCAGCGCCTCACCACGCGTGAGCCCGATCTGGAGATGTGCGCCGTGGCCATTGCGAGTATCCAATTGGTGATCGACGATCCGATCGTGAAACGACTCCAGCAGGGCCAGGGCAAGGCCGAGGTCATCTTCGTCCAATGATGGATCCCGTTCTGATCGAAGCGCTCAAGAGCATCGAGACCCGTTTCGCCGAGCTCGACGAGCATCTGGCGCAGCCCGATGTCGCCAAGGATCCCAAGCGCCTGCGCGACCTGTCCAAAGAGCGCGCGCGGCTGCTGGCCACGGTCGAGAAGGCGCGCGAGTACCGCAGCGTCGCGGCCACCATCGCCGATGACGAAGCGGCCATCGCCTCGGGCGACGCCGAGCTGAGCGAACTCGCGCAGGCCGAGTTGCCCGGACTTCAGATGCAGATCGAGGCGCTCACCGGCGAACTCAAGAAGCTGCTGCTGCCGCGCGATCCCGAAGACGACAAGAACTGTATCGTCGAGATCCGCGCCGGTGTCGGCGGCGATGAGGCGGCGCTCTTCGCGGCCGAGCTCTATCGCATGTATTCCAAATACGCCGAAGTGCACCGCTGGCGCACCGAGGTGATCGGCATCACCGAATCCGAAGGCGGCGGCCTCAAAGAGGTCATCTTCTCGCTCGAGGGCGACGGCGCGTTCCGCGGCATGAAGTTCGAAGCCGGCGTGCACCGCGTGCAGCGCGTGCCCGCGACCGAGGCCTCGGGCCGCATCCACACGTCGGCGGCGACCGTGGCCGTGCTGCCCGAGGTCGAGGAAGTCGACGTCGACATCGCGGAAAAAGACCTGCGCGTGGACGTGTACCGCGCCGGCGGGCCGGGCGGTCAGGGCGTCAACACCACCGATTCGGCGGTGCGTATCACTCACCTTCCCACCGGCTTGGTGGTGACGTGTCAGGACGAGCGCTCGCAGATCAAGAACCGCGCAAAAGCCATGAAGGTGCTGCGCGCGCGGCTCTACGACATGAAGCTGCAGGAGCAGCAGGCCAAGCACGCGGCAGCGCGCAAGAGCCAGGTGAGCACGGGTGACCGTGGCGCCAAGATCCGCACGTACAACTTTCCGCAGAGTCGCATCACGGACCACCGGATCAACAAGACGGTGCATTCGATCGATGACTTCATGGAAGGCGACATCGGCGAGATGACCGAGGCGCTGCTCGAGGCCGACATGGCGGAACGTCTGGCGGAGATGGCGGGCGGCGCGTAGCATTCCTGCAGGGGTACCGTGCATGACGCGTCAGCCAGTGCCGGCCACCGCCGCAGAAGCGCGGAGCGCCTCAAGCGGATGCGCCGTCCGCTGGCCGCAGGACTGGTATCGCGGCGGGACGTCGCTGATGCTGATCGATCCGGACCATTCCGTGAGGCCCGTGATCACGTACATGGTGCCGCTGCAGATGGGCGAGAGCTAGCAGCGACCGTCCACCTCGCGCACATATCGTCGCCGCATCGCACAAAGGCCCGCTCGCGCGATACCCGCGCGGGCGGGCGATTCATTGGGGTGTCGCGCGTTTGCGCGCAGGCACGCCGCATGCAATGACTCGCGTGTGGACCCGCCCCTGCGGAGCTGGCAGATGACGATCGAGTTCTTCGACGACGACGCCGAGCATGATGCCCTGCCCGACACGCGCACGCGCGGGGCGCGCCTGCTCGCGAACGCAGCCGCGGCAGTGCTCGTGCTCGGCACGCTCGTGTATTGGCAGCAGACGGGCGCGCGCATGGCAATGGAACATCCCGAGGCCATGAACGTGATGGGCGAGCCGGCGGTGGCCGGCGCGTGGTTGGCGTTCGGGCAGTTGCTCGGCAATCTCATGGAGGCGCTTCTGTATTACGCGTGGTGGCGCGCGCTGGGGCTGCGGCTGTCCTGGGCATCGCTCGCCGCAGGCATCGTGCTTGCGTCCAGCTTCGAGGCCGCGGCATGGCAGGCGGCGCTTGCGGCGCGCGCGGCCGGTGACGACGCATGGCGGCCGTGGCTCGCGATCCTCGCCGGCCCGCGCGCGCTGTGGGACGATGCTGCGGGTGTGGGCGGACTCGCCGTGGCGTTCGGCGGCGCGGGCCTGCTGGCGCTGCTGCGCGTGGGCAGCACCGCCGAGACGCAAGCGCGCGCCGGCGCGCCGCGCTCTCGCGCCTATGCGCTCACGTTCGCGGCATGGCTGGTGTTCCGCTTGGTGGCGGGCTTCAGCTTGGACCTGCTTCGTGGCTACAGTCCGCTCGGTGGATAGGGGAGTCCTGCATGCGCCATCTCAACGCCATCGCTTTAGCGCTCGCGCTGCTGATCGTGCTGGCGCTGGGCGCGTGGTGGCTGAACGAACGCCTGGCGCCGCACGCGGTGCCGCGCTTCGAGCCGGCGCGGTTCGCGCTCGCAGCCGCGCCGCGCGAGACGCTGCAAGCCGGCGGCGAGCGCTGGCTCGTGGCGGTGAATCCCGGCTGCCCGCATTGCCGCGAGCATCTCGCGGAGTTGGCATCACGACTGGCGCACGCGCCAAAGCGCGCGCCGCGGCCTTCACTGGGCGTATTGGTGGTCGACTGGCCGCAGTACCCGAGCGCCGCCGATGCCGGCGCACTGGCGGCGCTCGCCCCCGCCGGCGTGTGGTGGGACTCCGCGCGAGTGTGGCGCGGCGAATGGAAGCATGGCGCATACGCCGAAGTTCTGGTGTTCGACGCGCAGGGCCGCTATCGCACCACGCACGGATCCGGGTTCCTGCCCGATACGGCGGCTTCTAACTGATCGACCCTCCTGCGCGCCGCAAGTTGTGCATCACGCCCCCGCTCCGAACCCACGAAAGGGGGTGTAAACATGCCTGCTGTCCGCCGAAGTGTGATGCGAGCGATGCTCGTGCTCGCGATCGTGATGTGCGTCTCGACGCCTGCCCGCGCCGATGACGTGCCGCCCGATTCCGGTGCCGGTCCGCGCCGGCTGCTGAATCACGTCGAGTGCGCGGTCGCCGTTGGCCTGGCCGATGTCGGCCACTACGCCACGCTCGCTGCCGCGATCATGGTCTGTGCCCGCGCGTTCCTCGATGAACCCAACTGGCTTCCCGGAGGGAACTGAGCATGACGTCAGATCCGAACATGCCTCGCCGGCGTACGGGGATCGCTGCCGCGCTGCTGCTGGCGGCGTACCTCACACCGGTCGCAGCGCTCGCGCAGTCCTCCACCGATGCGCCCGCGCCCGAGACGGGCGATAGCCGCATCGGCGTGATCGCGGCCATCGGCTGCGGCATCTTCACGCGCGCGGCGTTCCTTGTACCGCATCCGATCACCATCGCGGGCGCGATCGCATGCTGTGCGTTCACGTTCCTCGATGGTCTGGGTGATCCCGACACGCCGGCCGGAGGCCGATAGCCTGAGATTCGCTGCGCCGCGGCCTGTCCCGCCGCGGCGCAGCGACATCTCTCGCATGTGCGAGCAGGCGGGACTATGCTGCCCGCCATGAGCCGAATGCTTCACGACGAGATCCGCGACGCTCTGGGCAAGCTGACCGCCCAGGGCTTTCCCGAGAGCGATGCGTTCGAGCTGCTCAGCCGCTGGCTGGGCGTGGGACGCGCCGAGGTGCGCGTGCACCCCGATCGCTCGCTCGAGCGCCTGGAGCAGTTGCATCTGGAGGACTGGCTGCGCCGGCGACTGGCGGGCGAGCCTGTGCAGTACATCACGGGCCGCGCGGCGTTCCGTCATCTGGACCTTGCGGTCGACCGGCGGGTACTCATCCCGCGGCCCGAGACCGAGGGGCTGGTCGAGAGCGTGCTCAATGTGCTGCAGGCCGAGCAATCGCGCTGGCCGCATCCGCGCGTGCTCGACATGGGCACCGGCTCGGGCGCCATCGCGCTCGCCATCGCGCAGGAGTGGCCGCTCGCCGTGGTGCATGCGAGCGATGCCAGCGACGCTGCGCTGGCGCTCGCGCGCCTGAACGCCGCCACCGTGGGGCTCTCGGAGCGCGTGCGATTCCTGGACGGCGACTGGTACGACGCGATCGCTTCCGACGAGCGCTACCACGTGATCGTCTCGAACCCGCCCTACATCGCGGAGGCCGACGCGCATCAGTTGCCGGCCGACGTGCGCGAGTGGGAGCCGCACGACGCGCTCTTCGGCGGCGCCGATGGGCTCGAGGACCTGCGCGAGATCATCGAAGACGCCCCTCGCCATCTGGTGGCAGGCGGCCTGCTCGCGCTGGAACTGGCCGAGGACCGCGCGAGCGAGGT
>JANYBS010000078.1 GCA_025360715.1 Candidatus Eiseniibacteriota bacterium
TCGGCCGCGCCTGCCGCGCCACGCGCGAACTGGGGCTCACCGCCCGCACGGTCGCTGTGCGCCTGCGCTACTCCGACGGCGAGGGCGCCGAACAGGCGCGCTCGCTCAAGGTACCCAGCGCGGTCGATCCGGTGGTGCTCACCCAGGCTCACGATCTGTTGCGGCGGCTGTTCACGCGCCGCGTGTCGTTGCACGCCGTGGGCGTCACGCTGTCGGGATTCGCTCGCGATACCGCCGAGCAGGGCGCACTCTTCGATGAGCCCGAAGCCGGCCGGCGCGCCGCACTATGCGCTGCACTCGACACCGTGCGCGGCAACTACGGCCATGGCGCCGTGATCTCCGGACAGTCCCTGCATCTCAAGGCCCACGTGCAGCACGACCGCTACGGCTTCGTGCTGCGCACGCCGTCACTCACCAAGTAACCCGAACCGCGAAGGGCCGCCGCGATGCCTACCTTCAAAGCTCTCATGACCGCTATCTATCCCGTGCCGAACATCGTCACCGCCAAGGAGTGGTACGCCGAGGCGTTCCAAGTGCAGCCCTATTTCGATGAGCCCTTTTACGTGGGCTTCAACGTGGGCGGCTACGAGCTGGGCCTGGTGCCCGCCGAGGACAAGCACCAGCCCAGCACGCAAGGCGTCGTGGCCTATTGGGGCGTCGACGACACCGCGGGCGCGTTCGCGCAGCTGCTCTCCATGGGCGCGCGCGAGGTGAGCGGCGTTCAAGACGTGGGCGGCGGCATCCTGGTGGCCACGGTCACCGATCCGTTCGGCAACGCCATCGGCATCATCCACAACCCGCACTTCGGCACGAGCGCGTAGGGGCTTGCAGCGAAGAGCGCACGATGGCGCTGCGCCATCTGAGCGCGTAATACGCTGCAATTCCGTATAGCCACGTGCTAGCATCCGCACATTCCCAGTAGGCAATCGTCCGCATCACCTTCCGCGGCGTGCAGCTGGTGACGGCGACCCATGCGACCACGCGAGCCTATGGAGCGCTACCTTACGTTTTATCTATGCGGAGGCCGATGTGTTCGTAAACGCCAAGCGTGAAAGCGAGCCACAGCAGAGGCCTTGTACTCGATCCACGTCGCTGAGCGCGCTACAGAAAATCTGGGCAATGGTCGCGATTGCGCTGCTAGCCGGACGCGGCGAGAGCTCCGCCGCTGGCTGCCCGACTGGTGCAGCTTTCGGCAGATCCGTCGAGCTGACGACGCAGATCGGGTCGTTTGCTTGCACGTCCGCCGACCTGAACCACGATGGCCTTGCCGACGCGATCTTCGGAGGCCCTAGCGGGAGCGTGACCATCAAGCTCGGCAACTCTAACGACACAGGAGCGGAGAGCTCTTTCAACATCGCAGGCCCGAGCTTCGGACTCGCAGTAGCAGATGTGAATGCCGACGGCATCCTCGACATCATCTCCGTAGGCGATAGCGGCCTGTCTTATATTCTCGGCAATGGGCAGAATCACATCTGGGATGGGACCTTTGCTGCTCCCGTCACGATTCCGACCGTCAGCAATCCGCGACGCATATGTGTCGCTGACCTTGATGGCGACGCCTATCCGGATCTGGTCATCGGAAGCTACGGTGGCCGCATCGCGGTCTACCACGGTTCTTCATCAGGGTCCTTCGTAAGCGTGCAGACAATCATCACGAACGACAATCCGTTCTCTGTTCGCACAGGCGACTTCAACGGTGATGGGCGAACCGACATCGCCGCGGCTGCACTCGAAGGGCACGTCGATATCCTGCTCAACGATGGATCCGCCAGTGCCCCACACTTCTCACTCGCGCACGTCTATGCAGCTGTGGGCGAGCTGCTCGACCTTGTTGTCGGCGACTTCAATCTCGATGGCGCACTCGACCTTGCCGCGACAGACAACCCCGGTCTCATCACGGTGTTTCTCGGCCACCTGAGCGGCGGCCACGGCGACGGCAGCTTCGCCGAACATCGCAGTTTTCAGGTCGGAGGCTCCACGCCGTACGGACTCACGTCGGCCGATGTCGACGGTGATGGCATCATCGACCTCATTTCCGGTAACAACAGCTCAGATATCTCCCTGCTTCGAGGAACCGGGGATGGCACGTTCCATCAGCAGGAGACGTATCCCTCGGGCGGCTCGGGGACCACGCTGGCCGTCGGAGACATCGACGGAAACGGCACGGTGGATGTGATCGCGAGCGGAGACAGACTAGTTCTCGGTTTGTGCGCCTCGCTCGGACCCTACGCGCCGACAATCTTGAGCTTCCAGCCTGCTGGCGGAGCCGTCGGGGACCAACTCACGATTGCCGGGGCCTTTCTCGCGAATCCGACGGCAGTCACACTTGGTGACGTACCTTGCATGGTCGTCTCTGCAACGGCATCCAGGATCGTCACAGCGGTTCCCGCCGGTGCAACAACGGGGCCGATTCACGTCTCCACGGCCGTGGGGGGCGCCACGTCGGCCACGTCTTTCGTGGTGGGATCTCACCCGACCATCGACTTATTCGCTCCTGCCTCTGCTCGTCCCGGACAGGTCGTGACGGTCCATGGGAGTAACTTCGAAGACGTGACGGCCTGTTCGTTTGGCGGCCAGTCCCAAGCGACGTACACGGTGGTCAACCCGAACGAGATCACCCTCACAGTAGACGCGCTGTCTCAGTCCGGCCCGATCCATGTTTGGACGATCACTGGTGAAGCCGTAAGCGCATCGAGTTTCACGGCGCTACCTCCCGATTCCGCCGCGCACCTGCTCTCCGTACGTGATGTTGCACACGATCAGGGTGGACGTGTCGTCGTCAAGTGGCTCAGAAGCGATTTCGACACGCCTCAGTCGCGACTGATCACCAGCTACCGTGTTTGGCGGAGAGCAGCGCCGAACACGACCTTCATGACCGGTCGATCGTCGGCATCAGCGCGACGGTCGCAGGATGTGTGGTTCTGGGAACCCGTCGGTGAAGTACCGGCGGCCCAACTCGACGGATATGCATTCACGGCTCAGACCCTCCAGGACTCGCTGAGCGGAAGTACCGGCTGGACTGCCTTCTTCGTGCAGGCGCTAACGAGTTCAAGCTCCAGATTCTATGCCTCCAACATCGACAGTGGTTATTCCGTCGACAACCTCTCACCGCCGGCACCGTCACCATTTGTCGCCAGCTACTCTGGTGGCGCAACGCACCTTCACTGGCCTCCCAGCCCGGCCGCAGACTTCCACGAATTCAGGCTGTACCGCGGGGCCACGCGTGACTTCGTCCCCGGGAGCGCTAATCTTCTTGTCGCATCTCGCGACACTGCATTCACGGATTTTGCTGTTGCGAGCTACACTTACAAACTCGTCTCTCTCGACATCCACGGCAATGCCAGTGGTACGCTCGCAGTCACGCCTGATCATCCCGTTGGCACTCTGGCCACGCTCATTGATGCGAGCGGCACGAAGGACCACGTGGATCTTCTGTGGTACGCAGCAGACACTCACGGGTCTACGGCGACCGTATACCGCAGGACGACAACGACAGACTGGCAGCGGGTCGCCGATGTGCAGTGGGATGGCAACGGCTATCTGCGGTTCCAAGACACGGATGTCGAACCGGGATCGACGTACGGCTACCGTCTCGGGATGCTCGACGCCGGTGTCGAGACGATGGTCGCCGAAGCGTGGGTGACGGCAGCGACCCCATTGCTGGCACTCCAAGGTGCAATGCCAAACCCAGCTCGCGCGTCGAACCTGTCAATCGCCCTGACGCTTCCGGACGACTCAGGAGGCGACTTGGAACTCCTTGACGTCAACGGTAGACGCGTGGCCAGCACGCGCCTCGCTGGACTTGGCAGAGGGCCCCACATCATACCGTTGCTGGGCAGTTCTCGCCTGAACCCGGGCATCTACCTGGTGCGCCTACGACAAGGCGGCCTTTCGCGCACAAAACGAGTGGTTCTACTGAACTGATTCGTATGACTCGACTCTGATTTCAGGGGCAGCGCACACATCGATATTCCCGCAGAACGGCTTATGAAGTGCTTGGTCAAGCGTTCGTCCCATTGCGTGTGCGTTCGCACGGCTCGCTGCTCGCGGGCGTGGCCTCGCCCGAGGCGCTGGTCGAGAAGGCTCTCGAGCGCGGGTACAGCGCGCTCGCGCTGACCGATCGCGACAATCTCTATCTGGCGGTGCGCTTCCTGCAGGCCGCCGCCAAAGCGGGGCTGCGGGCGCTACCGGGTGCGGAGCTCACGCAGGAGCGCGCGCTGCCGCGCCTGCGCGATGCCACGCAACCGCCGCACGGCCGCACGGCGGTGCTGCTGTTGCCCGTCACACGCCGCGGCTGGGCGAACCTGTGCGCGCTCATCACGGCGCAGCATCTGGACCCCCACTTCGACCTGGTGCGCGCGGTGGCGGAACTGCACGCCGGCCTGCACGTGATCGCCGAGTCCCCTGCCTTGCTCACGGCGCTGCTCGCCGCCGGCGTGCCCGCGGCGATCCGTGCCGATGCCGAACGCGCGCGACCGCTGCTGCAGCGCGGCGGCCTGTGGATGGGCGTGCGCGGCCTGGCCTTCGAGCGGCCGCGGTTGCGCGCACGGCTGGCCGAAGCCTGGCGCATGGGCGTGCCCGCCGTGGCCACGGGCGACATCATGATGCTCGATGCCGCCGACCACGAAGCGCATCGCGTGGCCGTCACCGCCGGCGCCGGCGAGTTATTGGAACGCATGTCGCCCTCGGCGTTCTGCCCGCGCGATGCGTGGCTCGCGCCGGCCGACGAATGGGAGCGCCGCATCCGCGCCACGTGCGGCGGCGCCGGTTGTGGCGAGGCTGCCGACGAACTGCTGGCCAACAACGCCGCGCTCGCCGAGCGCTGTCACGTGCAGCTCGAGATGGGCACGCCCATCTTTCCGCGCGCGCCGCTGCCCGCGGGCGTCACCGCCGAGGCGGCGCTCCGGCGCCTGGCAGAGGCCGGCCTGCCTCGGCGCTACGCCACGCGCGTGGCGCGCCACACCGCGCACGAGCGGCTGGACAGCGAGCTGTCGCTCATCGCGCACATGGGCTTCACCGACTACTTCCTGCTCGTCGCGTCGATCGTGGGCTTCGCGCGCGAGCGCGGCATCCCCACCGTGGGCCGCGGCTCGGGCGCCAGCTCGATCGTGGCGTACCTGCTCGGGGTCACCAGCGTGGACCCGATCCGCTATGGCCTGTGCTTCGAGCGTTTCCTGCACCCGCAGCGCCGTGACTGCCCCGACCTCGACGTGGACCTGTGCTGGCAGCGCCGCGACGAAGTGATCGGCTTCGTCTACGAGAAGTATGGCGATGACCGCGTGGCCATGATCTCGACCCACGCCACGCTGGGGCCAAGGTCGGCGTTCCGCGAGGCGGCCAAGACGCTGGGCGTGCCGCTGCCGCGCGTGAACGCGCTCGCGCGCCGCGTGCCGCGCGGCGGCCTTGGTGGCGGCGACAACCCCGCGGCGATCGAAGAAATCCTCGCGCAGGCCGAGCCCGAGTTCCGCGAGCCGCGTATCGCCGAGGCGCTGCGGCTGGCGGCCAAGCTCGCGGGCGCGCCGCGACATCTGGGCATCCACTGCGGCGGCCTGGTGATCGGCGACCGCCCGCTCACGCACTACCTGCCGCTGGAGCGCTCCGCCAAGGGCGTGGTGGTCTCGCAGTTCGAGATGCGCGCCGTCGAGGCGATCGGGCTCGTGAAGATGGACCTGCTCGGCAACCGCGCCATCACCACGATCGGCGAGTGCGTGACGCTGGTCTCGCGCGAGGCGCGCGCTGCGCGCGAGAACCCCGCCGACGCAGGCACCGGCCCCTTGCGCGCCAGCGATGCCGGAGGCATCGATCCCGACGCCGTCCCGGAAACTGACGAGGCCACGGCACAAGTGGTCGCGAGCGGCGATACGCTCAACTGCTTCCAGCTCGAGTCGCCCGCCATGCGCCACCTGTTACTCATGCTGCAGGCGCGCACCATGGATGCGACCGTGGCTGCCGTGGCCCTCGTGCGCCCGGGCCCCGCGGAGTCCGGCATGAAAGAAGCCTTCTGCCGCCGCCAGCGCGGCCTCGAGCCCATCACCTACGCCCATCCCCGGCTCGAACGCACGCTGCGCGAGACGCACGGCATCATGCTCTACGAAGAAGACGTCATGCGCGTGGCCTCGGCGCTCTGCGGCCTGCCGCTGGCCGAGGGCGAGACGCTGCGCCGCGCGATCGCCGCTTCGCGCCACGATGAGGAGTTCCGCTTCCTCGAGCGCGGCTTCCTCACGCAGACCGCGCGCTCGGGCATCGCCGAGGCCCAAGCTCACAAAGTCTGGGCCGACCTCACGCGCTTCGCGGGCTACGCGTTCTGCAAGGCGCACGCGGCTGGCTACGGGCGGCTGGCGTGGCAGAGCACGTACTTCAAGACGCGCTATCCGGCCGCGTGGGCCGTGGGCGTGCTCAACCATCATGCCGGCATGTATCCCACGTGGGTGCATGTCGAGGACCTGCGCCGCCATGGTGTGCAGTTCCTGGCGCCCTGCGTGATGGCGTCGCAGTGGCCCACGACGCTGGCCACGCACGTGCGCGCGGGCGGCGCAGTGCGCGTGGGGCTCGGCCGCGTGATGGGACTGTCGCACGCGACCGCGGAGCGCGTGACGGACTCGCGCGAGCGCCGCGCGTTCGCGAGCCTGGCCGACTTCACCGACCGCGTGCGGCCCACACCGCCCGAACTCGAAGCGCTCATTCTTTCGGGAGCGCTCGACCTGCTCGGCCGCGCCCGCGCGGCGCTGCTGCTCGAGGCGCGCGTGAGCGCCGCCGCCGCGCCGCGCGTGAAGCCGCGCGCGGAAGGCGCGCTTCTCATGGGAACCGGGGCGCCGCTGGCGCCCGTGGCGGTGGCCCCGATCGCGCTACCCGAACTGGGCGAGTTCTCGCTGCCCGAGCGCGTGCGCGGCGAGTTCGCCGCCAGCGGCATGTGGTTCTCGGCGCATCCGCTGCAGGCGCTGCTGGCGAGCGACACGCGCCGCGGCTGCATCGACGCGGCCGCCGTGCCCGCGCACACCGGCCGCCGTGTGCGCGTCTGCGGCGTGCCGTGCGCATCACGCCGCGTGGAAGCGCGCACGGCGGCAGGCGGCTCCGTGCTCTTCACCACGCTCGCCGATGAGAGCGGCCTGGTGGAGTGCGTGCTCTTCCCCAAGCGTTACGCACAGTTCGCGCCGGCCATGCGCGGCGAGATCGTGATCGCCGAGGGCCGCGTGGATGAAACGCTGGGCGCGATGACGCTTGTCGTGGACCGGGCGCGCGGTCTCGGCGCCTACGCGGCTGGCGGCGCCGGAGGTACCGCGCATCCAGAATCCGCACCATCGCGCAATCGCAGCGACGCGCTCAACTCCCGCGCCGGCGAGGCGGGACCACCTTCACGCTATCGCGAGCGCGGCGCCGGAGGCACCGAGCATCCCAAGTCGCCACCTTCACGCTATCGCGAGGGCGGCGCCGAGCATCCTGCGTCGCCAGCAGCCGCCCGTGCGGCCGCCGCAGGCGCGTGACTCACGCCAGCGCGCGCGCCGCTTGCGCGCACTCGCGCACGATGTCGCCGGCGCTCATCACGGAACCGATCGCCGCGACACTCTTGCCCGCCTGCCAGTACTCGGCCTTCTCGTCGAACGCCGACTTGCGTAGAGCAAGCGCCGCTTGCGTGGCGAACCACGTGCGCATCCAGTGCTTGCGGCGGTGACCACGCAGCATCCAGCGCTCGAACGCATTCGCATGCAGGCCCATGCGCTGGATGTACGGCGTGCGCAGCACCGCCACCGGCACGCCCGTGATGCGCTCGCTGAGCACCACATCGTCCTCGTGTGCGTTCACGATCGCGCGCTTGTATGCCTCGCTCGCGTTGCACTCGGGCGTGGCGATGAAGCGCGTGCCCATCTGCACGCCCGCGTAGCCCAGACGCAGCATGGCCGCGAAGCCGGCGCCATCGCCCACGCCGCCGGCCGCGAGCACCGGCAGGCCGAACGGGCGCAGTTCATCGAGCAGCGCCTCGGCGGCGCGCGCGCCCGCATGCCCGCCCGCGCGGCGGTTCACCGCGATCAGGCCATCGACGCCGCCCTGGACGGCCTTGGCGGCCCACTTGGCCTCGGTCACGTCGTGATAGACGACGCCGCCCACGGCGTGGGCCTTGTCGACGACCCAGCGCGGGTTGCCGAGTGAGGTCACGAAGAACCGCACGCCCTCTTCGAGCGCGCCATCGACCCACGCCTCCATGCGCTTCATATAGGCGCTCGACGTCTTCTCGATCACGGCGTTCATGCCGATCGGTTTGCTCGTGAGTGAGCGGATTCTACGCAGCCCCGCGCGATACTCGTACTTGTGCACGAACGTGAGCGAGACCGGCTGCACGATGCCCATGCCGCCGGCCTCTGAGACCGCGGCGACCAGCTCGGGATTGCTGCACGGGTACATGGCGCCGCACAAGAGCGGCACCTCGATGTGCGCGGCGCGCGTGAGCGCCGTGTCGATCGCGACCCCGGACGCGCTCACGGGCGCGGACTCAGCTTCCAGCGCACGGTGATCACGCTCACCATGTCGCCGGCGCCATCGCGGATCTCGGCGCGCACATCGTGCTCCACGTCGCCATGCACCTGTGGCACGCTCACGCGCGCTTCGGCGATCACCGTGCCACGCGCCTTCTTCACGTATTCCACACTCAGGCCGGTGACGATGCTGCGGATATCGCCGGGCAGCGCCGTGGTCATGGCCGCGCCGCTCGCGAACTCGCCCAGGTTGGCCAGCGCCAGTGCGTGGATGGAATCGAGATGATTGCGCACGCCGCGGCGGTCATCGAGCGCCACGCGCGCGAAGCCCGGCTCGAGTTGCAGCACGCGCGGGCCGAGCGCGCCGGTGTAGGGCACGGTGAAGCGCAGCGCCAAGCCGAAGAGCTGCGCGCCGAACGGCAGGCTGCGGCACTGCTGCCACAGGCTGAGCAGGCGGTGACCGGCGGAACGCGGAGCCGCGCTCATGCGGGCCTCGTGGCGGTCATATTCAATCTCACGTAGTCGAGCGTGTACGGCGCGTCGTCGGTGGCAGCAGCGTCGCAGAGCACGTCGAGCATCTCCTCACGCTCCTTCGCGCCCACGCGCGTGAAATAGTCGGCCAGCACCACGCGGTCGATGAACTCACGATATGCGGCTTCGTCGGCGAAGGGCGTGGGCGCGTCCTGTAGATTGCAGTGGATATCCGTGAAGCCGGCGGCAGCCAAGCTCGCAGTCGTGCCTTCCGGCGACGCGAAACACCACGGCTCGCGCCAGTCGACATAACGATCGGCATAACGCGCATCGGCCATGAGCACGTGCATCCGTGCATGCAGCCGCGCCAGGTTGCCAGCGCCGCCGCATTGCGCGTGCAGACGCCCACCGGGCTTGAGCACGGCGAGGAGCTGCCGGTGGAGCCCAGCGGGCTCCAACACCCAATGGAACGTGGCGGTGCTGAAGAGCACGTCGAAGGCGCCTCGGAACGGCAGGGCCAGCAGATCCGCCTGCACCACGCCGACTTCATCGGGCAGCAAGGTGCGCGCAGAGCGCGTCATGGCGGCAGACCGGTCGATTGCGATGACGCGTCCCGCTGGGACCCGTGGCGCCAACAAGGACGTGAGCCGCCCGGTGCCGCAGCCCGCGTCAAGGACGACTTCGTCGCCGCGCAACTCGAGGCGCGCGAGGACGCGCTGGCCCCAAGCGAACTGCGGCCCGGAGATCCGGTGATAGGCGTCGGCGTCCCAATCGGCGCGGCGAAAGCTCATGCGCGCACTGTGGCAGGGGCCGCGCGATGCGGCAAGGCGATCGCGCGTGGCGCTGGCGAAGCCTGCGCACAATGATTAGCCTCGCGTCCCATGCGCCCGCCCGGCTCCATCGTCCGCGTCATCATGATCCTGCTCGTGGTCACGCTTGCGTTGAGTGCGCGTGCGGCCGACGCGCAATCGCCGCCCGCGCCCGACCGGGTGACGCGCGACTCCCTGATCGCGGCAGGGATGGTGGCGCGCGGTCATGCCGACTCCACCGCCGGCGTACTCACCAGCCTGATCGCCGCCACACGCACGAGTCGCGACGTTGGGCAACTCGTGCGCGCATTGCGCATGCGCGGGTCCGCGCTCGCCAACACGGGCGCAGGCGCTGCGGCGATGGTGCCGCTCGATGAGGCGGCGCGGCTCGCGGGTGGCATGCGCGACACGCTCACGCTGCTGCGCGTGATGCGCTGGCAGGCCTACGCACTGGGCGAGCAAGGCCGCTTCGCCGAGCAGCAGGCCACAGGCGAGCGCATGCTCACGCTCGCGCCGCTCGTTCACGACCGCACGCACGAAGCGCACGCGCTGCACACGCTCGGCTGGGTCGCGCTGCGCGCAAGCCGCTTTCCGGAAGCGCGCGCGCTGCTCGAGCGCTCCATCGCCACATTCGCTTCACTGCATGACGCCAGCAACGAATCGTTCGTGCGCGCCACTTATGGCAGCGCGCTGTTGTCGCTGGGGCTCTACGACGAAGCACGTGCGAACTACGCGCAGGTGATCACCATCGCGCGGCAGCTGCACCTGCCGTGGGTCGAGGCGCGCGCGCTCAATGACCTGGGCGAGATCGAGGGCGAGTTCGGCGATCTGGGCGCAGCTGCTCAGCACTTCGATCAGGCCTATCAGACGCATGCGAAGGGCGGGCAATGGCAGGAGGCCATGCTCGAACTGACCAACCGCATCGGTACCGAGGTACAGCTGGGGCGGTACGACGATGCACTCGCGCACGGCCGCGAAGGGCTGGCTGTCTGCGATGCGCACGCCCTGCGCTTCGCGCGTGGCTGGATCCTGCAGGCGATGGCGGATGCGGAAAGCGAGCAGGCGCACTTTCGCGAGGAAGGCCGGTTGCTCCACGCGGTCCTCGCATTGGGTGACACGCTTCCGCAGCAGAGCCGCGTCATGGCCATGCTTCACGAAGCCCAACGCCTCGCCAGGTGTGACAGCGTGGTGGCCGCTGTGGCGATGACGAATGATGTCCTCTCGCGGAGCACCGGGTCGCTCTCTGTCGCGGTTGCGAGCGACGTCCACGGCAAAGCCGCGCAGCTCTTCTTGGACGCAGGCGAGCCGGCCGCAGCGTTGTCGCAAGCGACGCTTGCGCTCGCGCAACCTGGCGCTGACGCGTCGCCGGTGCGCGTAGCCGACGCGCGCTGGCTGCAAGCGCGAGCGCTGATGAAGCTGGGCCGCATCGCCGACGCGCGCGTCACGTATGCACAAGCGATCGCCGCATGGGAATCGCGCCGCAAGGCCAGCAGCGACGCGGAGTTTCGCGAGACGCTCGGCGGCGAACTGGCGCCGTCGCTCGCCACGGGCGCGGCGTTGGCCACGCTCGACCCCGCGGGCCGCGCCACGGGCGGGGCCGACGCCGATGCGAATGTGGCTCAGGCCTATGCCCTGGCTCAGCGCTTGCGCACGCGAACGTTGCTCGAGCGCATGCGCGGTCCGCGTGCTGCGGCAGGCGACTCGGTCGCGCTCTCGCCGCTCACGCTCGTCGCGCTGCAGACACGTGTGCTACGACCCGGCGAGCTGCTTCTTGAGATGTACGTGAGCCGCGAGACATCTCTGGTGTTCGTGGTCACGCGTGAACACGCTTCGTGGTACACGCTGCCGGGCACTCAAAGGCTTGCTGCGCCCGTGCAGCTCACCAACGAGTTGCTTGCCCATGATGCGAGCGATAGCGGCGAGCAGGAGGCCGCGCGAACCGCCATCGCCTCGCTCGCGCAGCGCCTGCTCGCGCCTGCGACGGCGGCGATCGGCGCTGCGCGCACGGTGATCGTGGCGCCCGATGGCGTGCTGCACGCCGCGCCCTTCGAGGCCATGGTCGCCGCGCTCGCGCGTGGCGGCTCCGCGCGCACCGTGGTGCGCGTGCCCTCGGCGACCGTGCTCGAGCAGGTGCGCGCGCATCGCGTGCGCGCCGGCACGCATGGCGTGTTCGCGTTCGCGGGCCCGCCCGCGGGCGGCGTGACGCTCGCCGGCGCCGCGCTCGAGGTGCGCGCGCTGGGCCAGCGCTATGCGGACGTCACGGTGCACGACGCGTTGCGCGACACCTCGCGCTGGAGCGTAACGGACCTCGCGCGCTACCAGGTGCTGCACCTGGCGGCACACACGCATCTCGACGCACAGCGGCCCTGGCGCAGCGGCCTCGAGGTCGGCGGCGGCCTGCTCACCGCGTCGGCGATCGCGCAGCAGCCGCTCACCGCCAGCCTCGTCGTGCTCACTAGCTGCTGCTCGGCCGACGGCCGCGCGCTGGCCGGCGAGGGCGTCGCAGGCCTTACCAACGCATTCCTGGCCGCCGGCGCTCCCGCCGTGGTGGCAGCGCTCTGGCCGGTCGATGACCAGACGACAGCGAGCTTCACGGAGTCTTTCTACGCCGCCATGGCCGGCGGAGCGACCGCGAGCGAGGCGCTCGAGGCCGCCCGGAGCCGCGTGGCGGCCGATCCGGCGACCGCGGTCCCGTTCCATTGGGCGGCCTGGGTGCTGATCGGCGACGGCGACGTGAAGGTGCCGCTGCTGGCGAAACCCTTTTCAATAGAGCACTTGGCCGCTTACCTTGTGGGCGTGCTCGCCTTCCTGACCGCCCTTGCTGCCGTGCTGGGCATACAGAGCGTGCAAAGCCAGAAGAAAAAACACCCCCGCGTGTGATTCCCCTGCCGAGGAGCGGTCCACTTCTATGAGCACCCCGGAGCCGGTCGAACGCTCCGACGACGAGCTGGTCCGTTTGGTCACACGCGACGCGCAGAGTCGCGAAGGACAGCTCGCTGCGTCGGAACTCCTCGGCCGCTACCAGCGTCGTGTGTACCTCTGGTGTCACCGCATCGTGCGGGACCCGGAACGGGCGCGCGACCTCACGCAGGATGTGCTGGTCAATGCGTGGCGGGCCATGCCTTCGTTCGAGGGCCGCTCGAAGTTCTCATCCTGGCTATTCGTGATCGCGCGCAATCGCTGCTTCAACGCCCTCGCTTCCCCTTCGCTGTTGCGCGATGACGAAACAGATCCGGATCAGCTCGCGGTCTCGCGGCCCGATCCGGCCCGGCAGTGGGAAGAACAAGTGGCCGAAGACGAGGTGCTGGCGCTCTTGAACGAGCACCTCGACCCGGACGAACGCACAGCGCTCTGGATGCGCTGCTACGAACGCTTCGCGGTCGAGGACATCACCGAGACCCTCCGGCTCGAGGGCGCGACCGGTGCGCGCGCATTGTTGCAGCGCGCACGGCGCAAGTTGCGGGCGGCTCTGGAGAGCCGTTCCAAGGAGGGGGAGCGGACATGAGCACGAAGCCCACACCACATTCGGTCCCGTGCATCGACGCCGAGGCGCTCGATGCTGTGATGTCGCTGCCCGAGAGCGATCTGCGCCGCGCGCACCTGTGCGAGTGCCCGCGCTGCCACGCGCTGGCCGAGAGCTACGCGATGTTCCTCGCGCCCGCCGACACGCGCGCCGCGCAAGCCGACGACGCCGATCGCGCATTCGACGCGCTACGCGCGCAGTTACTTGCCGGATCCTCTGCAAGCGCGCCGGCGCTGCGGCGCTCCACGTGGCACGAATGGTTCGCGCCTGCGCTGCGGCCGGCCTGGGCGCTCGCCGCACTCACGATCCTGGCCGGCGGCGCGCTGCTGCTGCCGCGCTTGCAGTCCTCGGCGCCCAGCCATGTGCTGCGCGGCGCCGACAGCGCTGCCATGGCGCTTGTGGCTCCGGCCGCGCAGGACGGCGGCGTGAAGCTGGCGTGGAAGGCGTTCGCCACCGCGGATGATTACACGGTGGTGTTCTACTCACCCGCGCTCGAGGAACTCGGCCGCGTCGATGCGGGCGCGCAGCCCATCATCGTGGTGCCCGCAGCGCGACTGCCAAAAGCCTATGTTCAGGGCGGCGCGGTGCTCTATCGCGTGGTCGCGAACCGTGGCGGCGATGAAGTCGCGCGCTCGAGCGTAGGGACGATCCACCGCAAGTAGGCGCGAGTCTCGGCGCGAGTCTCGGCACGAATCCTCGCCGCTACTTCTCGGCCAGGATGTCGCGGTCTTTCACCTTGAGGCGGCCGACCTGCACGAGCAGATCCCACGCGCTGCCGGCGCCGTTGCCGAGCATGGCGCAGATCGTGCCGATCATCATGAAGAGTCCCATCCCGGAGCCCGCCCAGAGCTTGGCCGCAGCATAGAGACTCAGGCACAGACAGAGGATCTGCATGATGCGTCGACGCAGCAGGCTGCGGCTCAGGCCCGTGCGTTCCTTCATGCGCAGCTCGTTCACCAAACCCGCAATCGAGAAGACCAGTACGACGATTGTCGAGCCGCCGATCGTGCTCGCCAGTAGCCGCGGCGTGGATGGAGGCACCAGGATCATGAGCGAGACCAACATCACGTAGACGAACGCGAGCAGCGTCTGCCGCGCCAGATCCAGCAGGTGCGCGCGCGTGTGATGCAGCAACACGTCGAGGTGCATCGACAGCGAGACGAAGAGCAGGCCCACCAGCGTGACCGCCGCCGTGCCCGCCATGAGATAGAACTCATGCCAGCTCTCGACGAGCGCGGTGTATCGCTCATCGCCCGCCTCGGGGTTGAACTGCAATCCCAACAAGTGCAGCTCGCCTGCGTGCGCGATCGCCGCACCGGCCGCGACCGCCGCTAGCGCCGCAAACCCCGCGACCGCCCAGCGGCGCGCCCTCACAGGCCCAGCTCGGTGCGGATGCCGCGCAGCGCCTGCAACACGAACGCGATGTGCGAATCGAGGTCCACGCCCAGTTCGGCGGCGCCGTTCACGATGTCGTCGCGGTTCACGTTCTTGGCGAAGCCTGCACTCTTCATCTTCTTACGCACCGACGGCACTTCGACGGCCATGAGCGACTTGTCGGGCTGTACCAGCGCGCACGCCACCAGAAAGCCGCACAGCTCGTCGCACGCGAAGAGCGCCTGCGCCATTCGCGTGTCGCGCGCGACGCCGGTGTACGACGCGTGGCCGAGCACCGCGTGCAGCACATCTTCGGGATAACCCAGCTCGCGCAACACCGCGACGCCGGCGAGCGGATGGCGCTCCATGTCGGGGTGGCGCTCCCAATCGAAATCGTGGATCAGCCCCGCGAGTCCCCAGCGCGCTTCGTCCTCGCCGTACTCACGCGCGTAGGCACGCATGGCGGCTTCAACGCAGTAGCAGTGCTTGCGAAGGCCGGCGTTCTCGACCCACTCGTGCAGCAGCGCAAGCGCTTCATCGCGCGCGGGCAGTGCTCCCGCCGTGCTCACTTTTCGAAGTGCGCGCGGTTCTTTTCGGTGAACGTCTTCCACTTATCCGGCACGCCGTTGTCGGGGAAGATCGCCTGCACGGGGCACGCGGCTTCGCACGCCTGGCAATCGATGCACTCATCGGGATGGATGTAGAACTGGTCGTCGCCCTCGTAGATGCAGTTCACGGGGCAGACCTCGACGCAGGACTTATCCTTCACTCCGATACAGGGTTCGGCGATGATGAACGGCATGGATGGAGCCTCCGGGAGAGATCCGCGCGGTACAACATGCCGCGCAATTCGATCAGGTTCGGCCAGTCGAGTGGGAGTCTAGGGAACCGAGTGGAACTCGGCAAGGGCGGGGAACCGGCAAAGCGCGGAAGGGGTATCTTCCAAGCGCCCATCCCCCGGGGTCGTCGCATGACTTCCGATTCCCGTTGCGAGGCCTTATGTCCGGCTCCCCGATGTCTCGGTTGATGCTGACCGCCGTGCTGTGCTGTGGCGCACTCACACAGGCCCGTGCGGGGCAATCGGTGTGGCACGCTCTCGATGTGCCGCGATGGAGCGCGCCGGTCGCCACCATCGATCCCGTGCATCGGCTGCTCGTCGTGTACGGGACCGAGGACCGCGCCGGGCAGGTGTACACCGCCTCACTCACGACGCCGACCGCGTGGTCACGCCGCGAGGCCGCGGGCCCCGGACCGGCAATCCCCTACACCGCTTGCCGGGCGAGCGACCCACACAGCGGCACGCTCTTCGTCTGCGATGAGACGCAAGGTGAGGATTGGAAGTTCGAAGCGGTGGCTGACCAATGGACCCTGCTGGGCCACGGCCTGGACCGGTTCGGCTCGGCGCTCGCACTCGATCGTCATCGCCATCGCTTGCTCGCCTTCGGTGGCCAACAAGTCGCGTTCTCTCATACGAACTGGCTGAACAGCGTGGTCACATTGCCCTCCGACACCGCGGGCGTGTGGGCGCCGCTCACCGTGAGCGGCACTCCGCCGCTCGCGCGCACCGGCTCGACAGCGGTGTTCGATGACGCACACGACCGGCTGCTTGTATTCGGCGGCCTGCAGAAGAACGGCGCGTACGTGGACGAGACGTGGAGCCTGCGCTTCGATGTGGATCCGCCCACATGGGAATTCCTCGCGCCAACGGCCGCCGCGCCTCCGGGCCGCGCGAACGCGATCGCCGTGGTGGACCTGGAGCACCACCGCCTGCTCATCACAGGCGGCTCCGCAGGTGGCTTGCGGACCGATACGTGGGCGCTCGACATGCAGGCTGCGGGCGCCTCGTGGCAGGTGCTGAACGCGAACTCCGCGAACCCGGTCCCTCTCGGCGCAGGCGGCGTATTGGACTCGCTGACTGGCCAATGGTTTGGCGCGGGCGGCACGGCGAATCACCCACTGCGCGAGCTGCGGGTCTGGTCCACTCGCGACGATACGGATTGGTCGACGGCGCTGAGCGATCCTGCCGGTCCGCCGGCAGGCATCACGCTAGGTGCGGTCCACGACCGTGCGGGCTCGAGATTCCTGGTGGTCATGGGATCCGCCGACCTGAGCGGACCCACCGATCTCTGGTCGCATGGCGACTCGCCGTCCGGCATCTGGGCGAAGATCGCGACGTACCCGCAACACTTCACGCTGAGCGATGCAGTGGTTCTCGCCGACTCCGCGAACGGCCAGATGCTCGTGGTCCACAGCGGCTTCGACACGATGACCGTCTACCAGACACCCATGGCCAACCCGGCCACACTGACGGCCCTACTCACGAAAGGTACCGCGCCGGGTGCCCGATCCGCGTTCGGCGCGGCGATCGATGCTGCACGCGACCAGTTGCTGGTCTTCGGCGGCGTCACGATCGATAGCGTCCAGCATGACGTGGCCCCCGATGTGTTCGCGCTGCCACTCAGAGGCACAGCGCAGTGGTCGAAGCTGGCGATTCCCGGTGCGCCAGCGATCGTCGGACCCGCCACGCGGCTCGTCTGCGACGAGGCGCGCGATGTGCTCGTCTCGATCGACTTGCATCAGGTCCAGAGGCTCTCGCTCACAAGCCTGCAATGGAGCGGGACTCCTGCAACACCCGACGCCGGGTTCGGCTTCGCGACACCGCCGATATTCGACCACGAGTCGGACCGCATCGTGGCGGGCTATTTCGACTCACGGGGCTATTTCGTGGACGCCCTGCCGCTGGGCATCCTGCAGTGGTCCACGCTGCAGACGTCGCTCGATCCGCCCGCGGCGAGCCTGGGGCACGCACTCGTCGCGGTGCCATCGGACCACGCGGTCTGGGACCTGAGCGATCAGGGCGCGTGGGTGCTCACGCGCACGGCGGCCGGCTCGCCTCAGGCGGCCTTCATCCAGCAGACACTCATCGGCGACCGATTGAACCTGCTCTGGCGGTCGTCCGATCGCTCCGTGACGATCGCGTGGATCGAGGAGCGGATCGATGGCGGTGACTGGTTGAGAGTCACATTCGGCGGCCCGTCCGACGGTACCGATTTCACGTGCGATCGCGAGCTCACGCGCCCCGGCTTGTACGAATACCGCCTCGCCGTGCCGACCGACAGCGGCATCCAGTACATGGGCGCGACGAGCTTCCGCGCCAATGCCGCGCCGCCGTTCGTTCCGCATGCGGCACTCGTGCGCGCGCACCACAACCCCACGGACCGTGCGCTCAGCATGGACGTGTGGGATTCCGCCGGTGAGTGGCAGCCGCAGGACCGGCTCGAGCTGTATGACATCGCCGGGCGCCGCCTGAACACGCGCGCACTCTCGCAGACCTCGAGCTGGCAGAGCATCGACCTCGGCGCGGGGCTGAGCCTGCACCCAGGGGTGTATCTGGTGAGGCTCGCGCTCTTCGGTCGCCGGAATATAGACACGCGCGTGGTGGTGCTCTAGTCCGGGCCAGACAGCCCTCGCGCGCGCTTGACCATCGTCTTGGCGGGGTCGAGACTGGCCGCGTACGCACACTCCCGCACACCTCTTCCGTAAGAGCCCACGCCCCCATGACCGCACCTTCCGATCTCTCCGCCCTGCGGATCGACCGCAGCAACCCCACATCACCCGGCGGCCGCAGCGCTTGGCCACTGGTGATCGCGCTGATGGTCGTCGCCATCGTGATCGCCGCGCTTTTCGCATGGCGCAGGAACACGGCGGCGATCGCGGTGAAGACCGGCACCGCCGAAGCGACCGGAGGCGGCAGCGCGAACGGCGATGGCATCTCTGCCAACGGCTACGTGGTCGCGCGCACCAAGGCGAGCGTGTCGTCCAAGATCCTGGGGCGCTTGGCGTGGATCGGCGTGCACGAGGGCTCGGTGATGAAGGCCAACGATGTGATCGCGCGACTCGATGATGCCGACTACGCGGCCGCGGCGAACTCCGCCAAGGCGACGGCAGCGTCGATCGAAGCGCAGCTTGCGCAGGCCAAGCGCGATCTCACGCGCCAACGCAAGTTGGCCCAGGACGGCCTCGTGCCGCCTTCGGCGCTCGAGGACTCGCAGACCAAGCTCGATGTGCTCACCGCACAACTGGGCTCCGCGCACGCGCAGATGCAGCTCGCCGAGGCGAGCCTGGAGAACACGCGCGTACGCGCGCCGTTCGCCGGCACCGTGCTGCGCAAGGACGCCGAAGTCGGCGAGATCGTGGCACCGTCGTCGGCGGGCGGCGGCCTCACGCGCACGGCGATCGTGACGATGGCCGACCTGACCACGCTCGAGGTCGAGGTCGACGTGAACGAAGCGTACATCGCGCAGGTGCACAACGGCCAGCCGGCGCGCATCACGCTCGATGCCTATCCGGACACTTCGTTCGTGGGCCGCGTGCGGCAGGTGGTGCCCACCGCCGACCGGCAGAAGGCGACCGTGCTGGTCAAGGTGAGCATCCTCGACCGCGACCCGCGCATCTTGAGCGAGATGGGCGCCAAGGTGGTCTTCGAGAGCCGCGGCGCCGACAAGAGCGCCGCGCCGCGCCGCGTGATGGCGCCGGCCGCCGCGGTGGTACAGACCGGCGATGGCGCGGTGGTGTGGGTCGTGGACGCCGGCGTGGCGAAGCGCGTCAAAGTCGACGTGGGCCCCGGGCGCGGCGATATGATCGAGATCCGCCAAGGTTTGAGCGGTGGTGAAAGCGTCGTGCTCTCCCCGCCTGCTGGGCTCAAAGACGGTTCAAAGGTAAAAAGCGACGGCCGCTCGTAACGCGCGGCATTCCCATACCGAGGAGGCCCCATGGCCTGGGTGGACATTCGTGACGTGCATAAAGTGTATGAGCGCGACACGCAGAAGGTGACGGTGCTCGACGGGCTGTCGCTGCAGATCCAAGAGGGCGAGTTCGTGGCGCTCATGGGCCCGTCCGGCTCGGGCAAGACGACACTGCTCAACCTGATCGGCGGCATCGACCAGCCGACTTCGGGTGACCTCGTGGTGGCCGGGACCAACATCGCCGCGCTCAAGGGCGCGCAACTCGCCAAGTGGCGGTCAGCGACCATCGGCTACATCTTCCAGCTCTACAACCTGATGCCCGTGCTGACCGCGCAGCAGAATGTGGAACTGCCGCTGATGCTCTACAAGATGAGTGGCGCCGAGCGGAAGAAGCGCGCAAGCTTTGCGCTGGAGTTGGTGGGCCTCGCCGATCGCTCCACGCACTACCCGCGCCAACTGTCGGGCGGTCAGGAGCAGCGCGTGGCGATCGCGCGCGCGCTGGTGAGCGATCCCAAGCTACTACTCGCTGACGAGCCCACGGGCGATCTGGACCGCAAGAGCGGTGAGGAAATTCTACAATTGCTCGAGCGGCTCAATCGTGAGTTCAAGAAGACGATCATCATGGTCACCCACGATCCGCACGCCGCTGAGCGCGCGCACCGCCTGGTCCACCTCGACAAGGGCGTGCTCACCGCCTGAGGCAGGAAGGGGTAGTCGCATGTTCCACCTGGTGCTCGTCAATCTCTTCCGCAACAAGCTGCGCACGGTCCTCACGCTTCTGAGCGTGCTGGTGGCGCTGTTCCTGTACAGCTCGCTGGGCGCGATCCTCGACACGCTGCAAGCGGCGTCGGACTCAGGTAGTCGTGAGCGTCTTGCCACACGTCACGCGATCGCGCTCACGAACTTCCTGCCCTATTCGTACAAGCAGCGCATCGCGCAGATCCCCGGCGTGAAGCGCGTGTGCACGCAGGTGTGGTTCGGCGCGCGCGACCCGCAGGACCGCGGCGGCTTCTTCACGCAGTTCGCCGTCGATAACGACTTCTGGCCCATGTACAAGAAGGACATCCGCATCGTCGAAGCCACGAAGCCGCAGGTGGCGCTGGGTGTGCCGGCCGGCCAGGACCCCAAGCTGGCGGCCTATCTGGCCGAGCGCCCCGCGTGCATCGTGGGCGTGGGCCTGATGAAGAAGAAGAACTGGAAGCTGGGCCAGACGATCCATCTGGACGGCACCATCTTCCCCGGCACGTGGGACTTCGTGATCCGCGGCACGTACGATAAGCAGCCCGGCGGCACCTGGGACAACGAGATGCTGCTCTTCCGTCAGGACTACTTGGTGGAAAAGGGCCTCAAGGGCAACGAACTCACGGGCGTGTTCAAGCTGGAGCTGAACGACAAGTCGCAGTCCGCGGCGATCGCCAGGCAGGTCGATGCCATGTTCGAGAACTCGGATAACGCCACCAAGACCGAGAGTGAGCAGGCCTTCGGCGCCGGCTTCGTGAGCATGTTCGGCAATGTGCCGTTCGCGCTGCGCATGATCGGGTTCGCGGTCGTGTTCACGATCCTGGTGATCAGCGCCAACACCATGGTCATGAGCGTGCGCGAGCGCACGAGCGAGATCGGCGTGCTCAAGACGCTCGGCTTCAGCGATGGCAGCATCTTCGGCATGATCGTGGCCGAGGCGGCGATCATCACGACTGGCGGCGGCCTCATCGGCGCACTGCTCGCCAAGTTCGGCCTCGAAGGCAAGCCCCTCGCGTTCATCCCGCAGATGGTCATCCGCTGGGAGACCGTGTTCACCGCCATCGCGATCGCCGTACTGCTGGGCGCCGTGAGTGGCTTCATCCCGGCTTGGCAGGCGTCGCGCCTGCGCATCGTCGACGCGCTGCGGCGCGTGGACTAGGAGGACACGATGGCGATCCCATTCGTCTACAACGTCCGCAATGTCCTCCAGCGCCCGGTGTCGACCATCACCACCGCGATCGGCATCGGCCTCACCGTGGCCGTGCTGCTTGCGGCGATGGCGCTCGCCGAGGGCTTTCGCTCGACGCTCGCGTCCACCGGGTCCTCCAGCAATGCGTTCGTGTTGCGTAAGGGCGCCGACAGCGAGATCTCGAGCGGCGTCGCGCGAGACGCCGCGATGATCCTGCGCGCCAACCCGAATGTGGCCACCGGCGCCGACGGTGCGCCGCTCGCGAGCCTCGAGATGGTCACGACCAGCAATCTGGCGCGCCGCGGGCAGAACGGTTCGTCGAACATCCGCGTGCGTGGGGTCGACATGAAGGCCATCACCATGCGCGCGACGCCGAAGATCGTGGAAGGCCGCATGTTCACGCCCGGCACCGATGAGGTGATCGTGGGCGCCACCATCGCGCCGCGGTTCGCCAACTGCAGCGTGGGCGAACAACTCAAGTTCCAGAAGCGCGCGTTCAAGGTGGTCGGGCACTTTAAGACCGAAGGCTCGTCCTACGAATCCGAGGTCTGGGGCGACGCCAACGTGCTCATGCCCGTGTTCCACCGCGAGGGCGGCTACCAGGTCGTGGCGCTGCGAATGAAAGACCCCAAGCGCTTTGACGCCATGAAGAAGGAGCTCGAGGCCGACCCGAGATTAGGCGTGCAGGTACAGCGCGAGAACGAGTTCTACGCGGAGCAATCGAAAACACTCACCGCGCTCATTCGCGTGCTCGGCATCTTCGTGACCGTGATCATGGCG
>JANYBS010000076.1 GCA_025360715.1 Candidatus Eiseniibacteriota bacterium
ATGAGCAGCGCGGGCGGCACGTATGCGCTCGATTTCATCACGGGCACCGCGGCCGCGCCGGTCTACCATCAGGGCGGCGCCATCGCGCGAACCGGAGGCGGCTGGGCGCAGCCCAGCGGCAACGCGCTCCCGCAGAGCAACCCAGTCGCGGGCACGGCGGCGTGCGCGCCGGCTTGCAAGCTCGAGGTGCAGGATTCGTATGTGCGCTCGGCACCGGTGTTCCGCGGCGGCTTCCTCTATTACGCGCAGACAGTCGGCTTGCCGGCCGGCGGCCTTACGCACACGGCCGCGCAGTGGACCAAGATCACGACGCCTTCGGGCGCGTTCGTTGATGGTGGCCGTCTCGAGGACCCGACCGCGACCGCGACCAACGGCGGTAAGTGGTACTCCACGGTGCACATCGCGGCGAACGCCGGCGGCGATTTCATGCTCGCGTTCTCGCAGTTCTCCTCCGCGCAGCACCCGAGCGCGGGCTACGCGGTGCATCTGGGTGCCGACGCCGCGGGTTCGATCCGCGACGCGCAGATCTATAAAGCGGGCGACGACTACTATCACAAGACCTTCAGCACCGCGACGGGCCGCAATCGCTGGGGCGACTTCAGCAGCGCCCAGGTGGATCCGTCGGACGACACCAACATGTGGGCGCTGCAGGAATACGCCAAGGCGCGCGCGACCACCGATGACGGCAACACCGGCAGCAACGCCAGCAAGTGGGGCACGTGGTGGGCGCGCGTGGCGCCGAGCGTGACCACGTTCACGATCAACGCGAGCGCGGGCGCCAACGGCAGCATCACGCCCAGCGGCGCGGTGGTGGTGAACTCGGGCGCGAACCAGAACTTCGCGATCACGCCCGCGGCCAACTATCACATCGTCGACGTGCAGGTGGATGGCGGCAGCGTGGGCGCTGTGCCTGCGTACACGTTCACGAACGTGCTGGCGAACCACACGATCTCGGCCACCTTCGCGATCGACCAGTACTCGCTCACCGCCAGCGCGGGCGCCAATGGCAGCATCGCGCCCGCGGGCAACACGGTCGTGAACGCCGGCAGTGCGCAGGCGTACACGATCACGCCCGCGGCCAACTACCACGTGCTCGACGTGCTGGTCGATGGCGTGAGCGTGGGCGCCGTGACCACGTACAACTTCACCAACGTGCTCGCGAGCCACACCATTGCGGCCAGCTTCGCCATCAACACGTTCACGATCACCGCGAGCGCGGGCGCCAATGGTTCGATTACGCCGAGCGGCGCCGTGGGCGTCAATGCCGCGGCGTCGCAGGGCTTCACGATCACGCCCAACGCTAACTACCACGTGCTCGACGTGCTGGTCGATGGCGTGAGCGTGGGCGCCGTGACCACGTATAACTTCACCAACGTGCTCGCGAGCCACACCATCGCCGCCAGCTTCGCCATCAACACGTTCACGATCACCGCCAGTGCGGGCGCGAATGGTTCGATCACGCCGTCGGGCGCCGTGGGCGTGAATGCGACCGCCGCGCAGGGCTTCACGATCACGCCCAATGCCAACTACCACGTGCTCGACGTGCTGGTCGACGGCGTGAGCGTGGGCGCGGTGACCACCTACAACTTCACAAACGTGCTCGCCAATCACACCATCGCCGCGAGCTTCTCGATCGATACGTACACGATCGCGGCGAGCGCGGGCGCGAGCGGCAGCATCACGCCCAACGGCAGCACGCCGGTCAACGCAGGCGGCTCGCAGGGTTACACGATCACGCCGAATGCCAACTACCACGTGCTCGACGTGCTGGTCGACGGCGTGAGCGTCGGCGCGGTGACCACGTACAACTTCACGAACGTGCTCGCGAGCCACACGATAGCGGCTAGCTTCGCGATCGACACGTACTCGATCTCGGCGAGCGCGAACTCCGGTGGCAGCATCGCGCCGTTGGGCGTCGTGAACGTCAACGCCGGCGGCTCGCAGTCGTTCGCGATGACCGCGTCGGCGGGCTATCACCTGCAGGATGTGCTCGTGGACGGCAGCTCGGTGGGCGCCGTGGCGAACTACGCCTTCACGAATGTGCTCGCGAACCACACGATCGCGGCGCGGTTCGTGATCGACAGCCACACGCTCACCGTGACGGTAATGGGCGGCGGCAGCGTGCAGAAGTCGCCCGACCAGGCGGCGTATGACTACGGCACGCCGGTCACACTCACCGCCACGCCGGCCGCGGGCTATGCGTTCACCGGTTGGAGCGGCGACACCACGACGAGCTCGAACCCGCTTTCGATCGTAATCACCGGCGACCGCTCGTTCACCGCGACCTTCGCCGACACCGCGGCGCCGCTCGTACGCGTGACGGCGGCCAACGGCGGCGAAGTGCTCAACGTGGGCACGCACACGAACCTCACGTGGATCGCCACCGACAATGCGGCGGTCACGGCGGTCGACCTGTTCCTGTCGCGCGCGGGCGCGGCCGGGCCGTTCGACTCCATCGCCACGAACCAGGCGAACACCGGCACGTTCGACTGGCTGGTGAGCGGTCCTGCAACGGGCACCGCGTTCCTCAAGGTGGTCGCGCATGACGCCGCCGGCAACACCGGCAGCGATCTGAGCGACGCCGCGTTCCAGATCGTGAGCAACCTGGGCGTGGACGATGGCCCCGTGCTCGCGTTCGGTCTTTCGAGCGTGATCCCGAACCCGTCGCGCGGCATCGCGCACGTGACTTTCGCCCTGCCGCGCGACGCGCGCGTGCACGTGGGCGTGCTCGACGTGCAGGGCCGCGAAGTGCTCACGCTGGCCGACGGCGAGTACGGCGCCGGCCGTCACCAAGCGCAGCTGAGCTCGGGCCGCGGCCTGTCGCCCGGCTTGTACTTCGTGCGCATGAGCGTGCCGGGCCAGACGTTCGTGAAGCGCTTCGCGGTCATGAACTGATTCGACAAGTTTCTGAGTGACGCGGCCGGCGCCCCGATGAGGCGCCGGCCGCGCTTGCTTGCAGATCGCTGATTTGTCTTCCAACTACGGCATCACAACCACCTTGCGCTCCGCCCTATCGCGCCCCGCCAGCAGTCGGCACAGGTACACTCCTGCCGGCAGGCTCGCACCGCGCTCCTGCCTGCGATCGAGCGTGACGGAATGCCATCCCGCCTCCATGCGCCCACTTGCCAGAGTGCGAACGCGACGACCCTGCAGGTCGAAGAGTTCCATACGCACATTCGTCGCTGATGGCAGAGCGAACCGCATGCTCGATGTGGAAGAGTAGGGATTGGGCCGATTGCGCTCGAGCGCGAATCGCAGGGGCGCGAGCGCTTGCCGACCTTCCGCCATCGCCGCCGCAGCGGCGCCCGAGCCCAGCGGCACGTGGGCACCAGTGACCTCGAGGAACCAATCCTGCGTCGCGTCGGCGCCGCGCAGCGCGCCCTTGAAGTCGGCGTACACGTGCTCACCGTTCTGGATCGTCACGCCACCCTGCGACATGGTTGAGGTGACATCGCCGAGCACCGAGTGTGAGACACCGCTCAGGTCGTGGGGAGTGACCGTCACTTCGGCGCCGGGCGTGAATCTCGCTACGCGTTCCAGCGTGTGATCGCCCGCGAAGACCAACCGCACGTGTGCAGCGCTCGGCAGGTCGTAGAGGGCGGTCGAAGATCGCTCTCGGACCTCGTGATGCGCCACCGTGACCCACGTGGTTCCGACCAAGCATTGGATCACGATGCCCGTGCTATCGGGAGCCATGACCAGATGCGCGTGACTCGTCTGCAGAGCAATCGTCGCGGCGCCCAAGCCAAGGTCGGCCTCGAGCGTGTCGCCGGGGAGGCCCTGAACGTGCGCGGCACTTGCAAGCTGCGCCGTCAGGTCGGTGCCATCGGGCCGCGTGACTCTTGCGGCATCGGTGAGCGTCCCCGCAACGACCTGTCCGCCGCGCGTGAAGACCTCTTCGCCGGCCGCGTGCTCGACCTCGAGCAACCGGATCCCCTCAAGCCGCGTACCTCGCTGCCCGGTTCGCGTGATACGGATCCGTGCAGTGCTGTCTGTCCACGCAGGTCCGAATGGCAGCAGGATGCGGTCGGTGGACGTCACGCCTGTTGCAAGGTTCGGGAGCAACGTGTTCTCGTCGTAGGCGATGGAATCCGCTGCTCCGCCCGAACCTTGTCGTTGGAGGTAGGCCGGCCCTGTCCGCCCGTGGCGCGCACTGGCCTCCTCGTAGAATCCCCCGCCACCACCACCGCCACCGGCGCCGCCGCATTCGTCATTCGCCACCACCAGCAGCACCTGGTTGCTCATGGGCGACCAGTGCTGGTTGGGGTTCGCGTCATCGCGGGCGATCATCCTGACCCAATAGACCCCTCGCGAGACGAGCCCGGGAAGTGAGAAGTGCTGAAGGCCCTGAGTCGCCGGCTGGGGGGTCGGCAGGCCATTCACGATCGTCGCGCTTGCCCATGTGTTCCAGTCTGGAATCGTCGACGTCGTGTCACCCTTGCGGTAGCGCATCTGGTATTCCGTGGCCGCGCTGGCTCGTGACTGGCCGCTGTCGGCGGCGGGCGGCGTCCACTGCAGCTGGGCCTCGTATGTCGATCCCGTCGCTCCGATGCAGACTTTCTCCAGGTCCGTGATCACGTTCGGGTGCAGAGCCCGCCCGATGTGCACCCAGCGCGCGATGCTGGGGACCCCGCTCGGATTGAGAGCGAAGAGCATGTACTCGCCGGCCGGGGCATAAGTGGAATCCGCCGGCGCCGTGGCCAGATACTTCGTGTCACCGCTCGACAAGAGGCTATCGGGGGCCGTGGTGAAAACCAGCGGGATGTACCGCTGCCCCTCGTCGAACGCATGAGTGGCGGCCCCCGGCGCGACCAGAGCGGCGCGCGTCAGCCACCCGGAACCCGCCTGCATGACGAGAGGAAATTGCTCGCCGTACGATATGGACTTCTGTACTGTCTTGATCGTCGGCCGTGTCGCGACGCCACCGGACGCATTGAACAGGTAGGGTGGGCTGAACTCGTCAGCGAACCACTGATGGAGAAAGTAGCGCTGACCGGCGTCCGATGAACCATCGGTCGCGTTTCCACCTGTGCTCAGGACCCGGGCGTCCGGCAGCAGGATCGCCGAGGAGTGGTATCCCCTTAGGATCGGGTTCGCCGCTAGTTCCGTCCACTGCTGGCCCGAGGGCTTGTCCGGGTCCCAGAGTTCCGCGGTCGAATCGGCGTTGAACGTGTGATCGTTGCCGTAGACCTTAAGCCCGCCGGTCACGAGCACTGTGCCGTCGGCCAAGATGGTTGCGTTGTGATCCACGCGACGGTGCTTGAGGCTGTCGGCGCGGACCCAGAGCATGTCCGATGCATCCAGCTTCGCCACCGCCCCGCGCGCGGAATCGGCCGGGTTCGACCGGTCGTACTCGTCCGTGTCGCGCCCGCCGATCTTGATGAACTTGCCCGGCCGGTACATGACGGTCGTGCCGCCACGGAAGCCGCGCAGCGTCGTGTCGGTGAACGCATTCGATGTCCACGTGGCAGAAGGTGCCATCGTGGTGTCGATCGTCATTGTGTAGGTGGTGTCGGCCGGCCCGGCGGCGAACACCCGCCACTTGCCGTTCGTGGACCCCGGCAGCACGAACATGTGCGGATACCAGTCCTGCAAGAGAGTCAGGTAGTCCGATGTGCCCGTCTGCTTCACCAGCGTGTGCGTGAGCGTGACGGGGTTGAAGAGCTCTGGCGTGCGCACGAAGACGTCGGAGTCGACGAACCGGAACGTGTGGCCGCTCACGGCGATCGGCGAATCGGCCCGACGCTCCCAGTTCGCGTGAAGCGTGTCGAGCCCACCGGCGACACTTGCAGACCAGGTTGCGCTCAGGGCGTTCGAGGTACCGTCCCTGCCACCCACCACCCAGAGCTCCTGCGAGTTCGTCGTGGCCGCACCCGCGGCGCGCTCCACGGCCACGGGGCCATAGCCTGAGGCCGGACGCTGGAGCGCGTGCCAGACCACGCTGTCGACCGCGGCGGTCTCGAATACGAACAGGTCGCTGGAGAGCCCAGTGGCCGTGCGACCACCGAAGATGACACTTCTCCGATACGGCGCACCGACGGGCAGGATCATGTCGGACGCCATGAACGCTCGCGCGCTCGGCGCCGTGCCGCTGGACTTGCAGCGCTTCCAGTTCACCGTCGTCGCGTTGACGAACGACATCGCGTAGACACTGTTGTCTGCCATGGTCGGTGAGGATTCCGTGCCCGAACCGGCGCCACCGAAAACGTAGAAGCGACGCAGACCCTTGTCCCATAGGCCGACGTGGCCGAAGCGGGCGCCGGGGACGTCGCCGTGCTGGGTAGTGATCTGGTGCCAATTAGCAGCACCAGTACCTGGATCGATCGAACACCACCACACGTCGGATCTCGTCACGATGGTCGGGTCGAAGGTATTGTTCGGTCCCCGTCCTCCGAAGACGACAAGGACGTCCTTCCCATCGAGGCCGGTGCCCAGATTCATGCCAGCTTCGACGCTCACAATGGCGGCCGCATGATAGCTCGTGCCCAGTGGCGACGTGCCCGACGCCACTCGATCGTTCCAGGTGTAAGCGTACTCAGCGCCTTCGCGATTGGCGTCCTGGTAGAGGATGTGGAAGTTGTTCAGGTACGATCCTCCAGGGGATTTGCCGCCGAAGAGGACCTCGCCTCCGAATCCTAGGTTCGAGGTGTGTCCTTCGCCAATGCGGATCGGGCCTGCTTGCCTGTACGGCACCACCGCCGCGTCCCAGTTCGACTCGTGACCCACGGGGCATCGGTACACATGCGTGGTGTCCGGGGAGCCGCCGTACATGCGGATCTCCTTGTACTTGCTCCCACTCACCACCAAAGGGCGCCCTCCTGGCAGTCTGAGGCTTGAGGCGTACCACCTTGGCCTCTGCATCTTCGTGAGCAGGGTCTGGCGACTGAAGGAACTGAAGACGCCCGAGGTGTCACTGCCGTCCTCGAGTTCTTTCGTTCCGCCGGCTATGTAAACCTGGTTTCCCGACTCGAGCGCCGCCATGCCACTGCAGAAAGTGCGATAACCGAAGTCGATGGCGCCGTAAGGTTGGAAGTTGCTGTTCGGCCATGTCCCCGTGTTCGTGGCGGCATCCGCTGGGGGCGTCCACAGCCAGGCACCGCTGTGGACTTGACCGGCGCTGGCGGTCTCGTCGTCTTCATCGTCGGCGTACCAAAGAATCATGCTCCGGCCGATGACCCCGTCAGAGTCCCGAGGCATGATCGTGAGGTTCACGCCCGTGCCGTTCATGTAGGCCGAG
>JANYBS010000119.1 GCA_025360715.1 Candidatus Eiseniibacteriota bacterium
GAGCAGCACCTTGGCGCCGTCGACGCCGTCTTTGGAAAGGGTCAGCGTGGCCAAGCGGTCGCGGAAGAGTTCCAGATTGCGCTTCATGTGGTGGCCCATGAGATCGAAGCGGAAGCCGTCCACCTTGTAGTCGCGCGCCCAATGCAGCATGTCGTCGGCGATGAGTTTTTCCATCATGTGGTGCTCGCTCGCGGTGTTCGCGCAGCAGGTGCTGTTCTCCACGGCGCCATCGGCGTTCAGCCGCAGGTAGTAGCCCGGCACGATGCGGTCCAGCACCGAGAAGCGCCCGAGGCCCGAATCGTTCACGTGGTTGTAGACCACGTCCATGACCACGCGCAGGCCCATGCCCGATAGCGCCTGCACCATGCGGCGGAATTCCACGATTCGCGCGGTGCCGTCGGCGTCGGTGGCATAGCTGCCTTCGGGAACCCCGTAGTGCACGGGGTCGTAGCCCCAGTTGAAGCCGTCCTTGCTGCGCAGCGCCATCACCTTGGCCTGCTGCTGGTCCGAGTCGGGCGGCAGGTTGCTCAAGTCGCCGGCGTCGGCCCAGCTGCTGCGGTCTTCCTCGACCGTGGCGAAGTCGAACGTGGGCAGCAGGTGCACATGCGTGAGGCCCGCCTCGGCGAGCGCGCGCAGGTGCTTGGTGCCATCACTCGCGTCGGTGAACGCGAGATACGTGCCTCGGTGCCCAGCGGGCACCGTCATATCGAAGACGCTGAAGTCGCGGATGTGCAGTTCGTACACGCTGGCGTCTTCGAGCGCCGCCAGCGCGGGCTTCGCGAGCGCGCTCCAGCCCGAAGGTGCCAGCGACGGGTCGGCCAGATCCACGAGCAGGCTGCGCTCGCCGTTGCGCGAGAGGCCGCGCGAATAGGGATCGGTCGCGGTCACGGTCTCGATGTGGCCGGTGCTCGGCGTGAAGACCGTGACCTCGTACAGATAGTAGCGGCCCTTCCACGCGGGGGTGCCCGTGACACTCCACGTGCCCTGCTCGCCCGCGGTCAGGTCGATCGTCTGCACCGGCGCACCGCTGCGCGGTGCGTCGAACAGCATCACGCGCACCTTCTGCGCGGTGGGCGCCCACAGGCGCAGCGTGGGCGCGCCGGCCTTCCAGATCACGCCCAGCTCGCCGTCGTACGCGTACAGGTCGTCGAGCACACCGGGAAGTTGCACGAGCGTGGCATCGCCCGTGCCGTCGCCGCTGCGCACGCTAACCGCCACCTGCCCGCGCAGCCACGTTCGCGCCTTGGCGGCGTCGGCCTCACTCAGCGTGAGCGCCGTGTAGCCGGCGAGATAGGGGAACTTCTCGCGCAGCGCGCTCGACATGCCCTCGGGCGCCTGCGTGAGCGTCACGCTCTCGCCGCCGGTGACGCCCTGCGTGGTCACGCGCAGCGCAGCGGTGGGCGAGCCCACGAGCGCGAACGTGCAGCCGCTGCTGGCGGGGATATTCCACAGAACCGTCCGACGATCGACCCAGTGCGCTTTCGCGCGCGCGAGATCGCCGAACGCCAGTGCGCTCACATCGGGAGGCGAGGCGTTGAGTTCGTTCTTGCCCGACACGATCCAGACCTCCTTCTGCTTGGGCACGTCCAGGAACATGTCCGGCCCCGGATCCTTCTGGTCGTTCTTATGAATGATGATCCCCAGTCGCGCGGCGCCCGGCTTGAGGTTCACGTCCCAGTAGACGCCGAACGCATCGCGCCCCGTGGGCTGCGCGGGGCTGCCCCAGGCGGTCTCGGTGACCGCGCCGTCCCATTCGTGTGCGCCCCAGCCATCATAGTCACCGCGCGGGCGGTGGTAATGCACGCGCGCGGTGTTCTCGGGCAGCGCGGCGGCGGCGTCGGTGGTGGCGCCGAACACGGCTGCGGCCAGCAGCAGCAACGCGAATGCGTATCGGATCAGGCGAGACATGTTTGGACCTCCGAAAGGGCGAAGCGCATCGAAGATCGGTACTGCGTGCGTACGCATATTGCGCCCCTGGGCTACCTTGCGCCACACCGCCGCCGCGCGTTCCGGCAACGCCCGCAGCCGCGTCCCGCGCGGGTCGCGGCGACCTGCCACGCATAGGCGATTCGTGTAGTATCTCAGCGCCTACCTTATGCCTTGGAACGATTTCCAAGGTGCCCACATGGCTCGCACTTCGATTTCATCCGAGGCTTTCTTCGAGGCTCATATGTCCCAGAACGACGTCTTCATCGTCTCCGCCGCCCGTACGCCGATCGGCAAGTTCCTTGGTGGGCTCGGCTCGCTCAAGGCCTCCGACCTGGGCGCCATCGCGATCCGCGAGGCCATGCTGCGCGCCAATGTGGCCGGCGATGCCATCGACGAAGTGATCATGGGCCACGTGGTGCAGGGCGGGCAGGGTCAGGCGCCTGCGCGCCAGGCACTCATCAAGGCTGGCATCAGCCCCAAGGTCGGTGCGCTCACCATCAATAAAGTGTGCGGCTCGGGCCTCAAGGCGGTCATGCTGGCCGCCCAGGCCATCAAGGCTGGCGACGCGGACTGCATCGTGGCCGGCGGTCAGGAGAGCATGAGCACGGCGCCGCACTATTTCTTTCAAGGCCGCACCGGCACCAAGCTGGGCGACATGACCATGAAGGACGGCGTCATCCACGACGGCCTGTGGTGCAGCTTCAACGACTGCCACATGATCGAGCTGGCGCAATACACGGCCGAGAAGGCGGGACTCAAGCGCGACCGCATCGACCAGTTCTCGGTCGACTCGCAGAAGAAGGCCGCCGCGGCGCAGACCGCCGGCGCGTTCGATCGCGAGATGGCAGTGGTCACGATCGCGCAGCGCAAGGGTGACCCCGTGTTGATCAAGGCCGATGAGAGCGTGCGGCCCGAGACCACGATCGAGGGCTTGGCCAAGCTGGGCGCGGTCACCAAGGCGAAGGACGGCGTGATCACCGCCGGCAACGCCCCCGGCCTCAACGATGGCGGCGCGGCGCTCGTGCTCATGAGCGAGGCGCGCGTGAAGGCCACTGGCGCCAAGCCGCTCGCGCGCGTGACCGGCTATGCCACTGGCGGTGGCGAACCCAAAGACCTGTTCTTCGCGCCGATCGACGCGGTGAACAAGCTCATGGCCAGGATGAGCGTGAAGATCGACCACTTCGACCTGATCGAGGCCAACGAGGCCTTCGCGGCACAGGCGCTCGCCGATGGCGACGGCCTGGGCTGGGATTGGGCGCGTGTGAACGTGAACGGCGGCGCGGTCGCGCTGGGTCACCCGATCGGCGCGAGCGGCGCGCGCATCCTGACGACGCTGCTGTACGCACTCGACGCCCGCGGCAAGAAGACGGGCATGGCGACGCTTTGCCTGGGCGGCGGCAACGCCGTGGCCCTTGCCGTGGAGCGTGTGTGATGAGCGCGGCCACCGAGAGTGTCACGGGCGGCGGCGCTGCTGCTCATGTGAAGTCCGTCACCGTCGTCGGCGGCGGCACCATGGGTAACGGCATCGCGCAGGTGTTCGCGAGCAGCGGCTACAAGGTGAACCTGGTCGACGCGAAGAGCGAGTTCGTGGACCGCGCGCTGGGCGCGATCACGAAGAACCTCGACCGCGTCGCCAAGAAGCAGGCGTGGGAAGATGGCCGCGTGAAGGAGATCCTTGCGCGGATCTCGGGTGGCACCGACCTTTCGGCGGCAAAGTCCAGCCAGATCATCATCGAGGCCGTCTCCGAGAGCTTCGAGCTCAAGAAGCAGATCTTCACGACGCTCGACGCCGTCGCGCCGGCCGATGCGATATTGGCCAGCAACACCTCGAGCATCTCGATCACCGAGATCGCGGCGGTGACCAAGCGCGCGGGCCAGGTGATCGGTATGCACTTCATGAACCCCGTGCCGGTCATGCAGCTGGTGGAGATCATCCGCGGTCTCGCGACCACCGATGCCACATACGCGCTGACCGAGGACCTGAGCAAGCGCTTGGGCAAGACGCCGGTCGAGGTGAACGACTACCCGGGCTTCATCTCCAATCGCATCCTCATGCCGATGATCAACGAGGCCGTTTACACGCTCATGGAAGGTGTGGCGACCAAAGAAGCCATCGACACCGTGATGAAGCTTGGCATGAATCACCCCATGGGCCCGCTTGCCCTGGCCGACCTGATCGGGCTCGATACCTGCCTGAGCATCATGGAAGTGCTGCATCAGGGTCTGGGCGACACCAAGTACCGTCCGTGTCCGCTGCTGCGCAAGATGGTCGCGGCGGGCTACCTGGGCCGCAAGAGCGGCCGCGGGTTCTACGACTACACGCAGGCCTGAGGCGCGTATGTCTGAAACGCTGACCGAGCACACCGGCGTCTCGTTCGAGCTCTCCGAAGAGGCGCAGAGTGTGCGTGAGATGGTGCGTGACTTCGCCGAGGCCGAGATCCGGCCGATCGCGGCGCACATCGACGAGACGCACGAGTTCCCCGCCGAGAACACCAAGAAGATGGCCGAGTTGGGGTTGCTCGGAATGTTCGTGCCCGAGCAGTACGGCGGCGCGGGGATGACGTACCTCTCGTACGTGGTCGCGATCGAAGAGCTCTCGCGCGTGTGTGCGAGCCACGGCGTGATCGCGTCGGTGAATAACTCGCTCGTGTGCTATCCGCTCATGGCCTATGCGAACGAGGCGCAGAAGCAGAAGTACTTGACTCCGCTCGCCAAGGGCGAGCTGCTGGGCGCGTACTGCCTGACCGAGCCCAACGCTGGCAGCAATGCCGCGAACCAGCAGACGACTGCGGTGCTCGATGGCGATCACTACGTGCTCAATGGCTCGAAGATCTTCATCACCAACGCCGGGCCGGCCGACATCTTGATCACCTACGCGGCGACCGACAAGAGCCTGGGCCCCAAGGGCATCTCGGCGTTCATCGTCGAGGCGAGCACGCCCGGCGTGCGCAAGGGCAAGAAGGAACGCAAGCTCGGCATCCACGCCTCGGACACGCGCGAGATCCACTACGAGAACGCGCGTATCCCCAAAGAGAACCTGTTCGGCGAGTTCAACAAGGGTTATACGGTGGCGCTTGCCACGTTGGGCGGCGGGCGCATCGGCATCGCCGCTCAGGCGCTGGGCATCGCGCAGGCGAGCGTCGAGGCGGCGGTCAAGTACGCCAACGAGCGCGAGCAGTTCGATAAAAAGATCGGCGAGTTCGACGCGATCCGCCACATGCTGGCCGACAGCGCGGTGGAACTCGAGGTCGCGCGGCTGTTCGTCTACCAGGCCGCGTGGTTGCGCGACCAGGACCGCCCGTATATCAAAGAGGCCTCGCTGGCCAAGTGGCATGCGTCCGAGGCCGCGACCAAGTGCGCGAACTGGGCGATCCAGGTCCACGGTGGCTATGGTTACTTGAATGAATTCCACGTCGAGCGCTACTGGCGCGACGCGCGCATCTGCGAGATCTACGAAGGCACGACCGAAGTACAGAAGATGGTGGTGGCAGCGCAGGTCCTCCGCGAGCACGCGGTGAGGGCCTGAGCTGCTTCCGGTCCCGATCCCCTATAAGGAGATTGTCCGAATGAATCGTCCCGTCCGTCCTGTCGCGCTCTTGCTCCTCACGCTCTGCGCGCTCTATCCGGGCCTGACCTCGGTGTTCCAGGGCCTGTACCCATGGGTGTGCGGCCAACCGTTCAACCTCATGAGCCAGCAAGGTCCGCTCGTCGATCTCGCGGTCAAGATGGGCGTGAGCATCGCGATCCCGAACCTGATCAAGGCCGGCATCGGCCTGTTGTGGCTGGCGGGCGTCCCCGGCCTGTGGGCGGGCGAGTGGAAGGCGTGGCCGCTCGTCCTTGTCGCAGCCCTCGGTTCGCTGCTGCTGGGCCCCGGCCCCGGTGTGATGGGGCTCATGGCGCTCGTCTGCCTGACCGTGTTCCGCGAGACGTCGCAGCACCAGCCGGCCTGACGCCGGGTCTCCTCCGGCACAAAGGAATCGCCATGCATCTCGACTTGAGCGCAGACCAGATCCAGATCCGCGACGCCGTGCGCGCACTCTGCCAAGGTGAGTTCGCAGCCCATGCCGCGGAGTGGGACCAGAAGGACGACATCCCGCGCTGGGCGGTCGACAAGCTGGCCGAGATGGGCTTGCTCGGCATGAGCATCCCCGAAGCGTGGGGCGGTCTGGGCTATGACCTGCGCACCACCACGATGGTGATCGAGGAGATCGCGCGGGTCTCGGGGGCGCTGGCCATCCTGTTCGCCGTGCATAATTCGGTGGGCGCCTATCCAATCTATGAATTCGGCACCGACGAGCAGCGCAAGCGCTGGTTGCCCAAACTGACCACGACCGACATGGGCGTATTCTCGCTCAGCGAGCCGGGTTCGGGTTCCGACGCCGCGGCGCTTTCCGCCACGGCCGTGCGCGCTGGCGACGACTACGTGCTCAACGGCAGCAAGAACTGGGTCACCAACGGTGTGCACGCAGCCACGTTCCTGGTGTTCGCTCGCACGGGCGGCCCCGGTCCCAAAGGTGTGAGCGCGTTCGTGCTCGAGCGCGGCATGAAGGGCCTGAGCATCGGCAAGTGTGAAGACAAGATGGGTCTGCGCGGCTCGCACACGGTGACGCTTATGATGGACGACCTGCGCGTGCCCGCCAGCCATCTGCTGGGCAAGGAGAACGAGGGCATGAAGGTGGCCTTGGGCTCGCTCGAGAAGGGCCGCATCGGCGTGGCGGCTCAGGCGCTGGGCGTGATGCGCGCGGCGTTCGAGGCCGCGGTCAAGTATTCACAGGAGCGCCAGGCGTTCGGCGCGCCGATCGCGAAGATCCAGGCGATCCAGTTCAAGTTGGCCGAGATGGAGCGCCGCGTGCAGGCGGCCAAGTTGCTCATCCAGCGTGCCGCGTGGCTGAAGGATCGCGGCAAGCCCTGCGGCCGCGAGGCGAGCATGGCCAAGCTCTACACGACCGAAGCGGCCACGTGGGTGACCCATCAGGCGATCCAGGTGCACGGCGGCTACGGCTACGTGAAGGAATATGCGGTGGAGCGCTACTACCGCGACGTGCGCGTGATGGAGATCTACGAAGGCACGAGCGAGATCCAGCGGCTCGTGATCGCCCGCAGCATGCTCAGGGACGGCGTCACGGTCTGATTTTCGCGCGACATCCGGGATATCGCAGCATCCAACGGCCGGCGCACGCGCGCTGGCCGTTGATTCTTTCCCATGTGAAGCCCCCTCGAGAGGCGAATGCTTATGAGCACCACCCCCGTGAATATCGATCTGCGGCTGGATCCGTACACCGCGCTGCACCGCAGCGGTTTCGATCAGGCGCTCAGCTTTGCCGCCTACGTGGCCACCGCGAACGAAGCGCAGCAGGTGCGCTGGAACACGCAGTACGCGGCCGGCGCGCTCACCGATGCGCAGCGCGAGCTCTTGGGCGGCTTCACGCGCCGCATGAGCGTGCTGAGCGTGAGCGGCATCTGGTGCGGCGACTGCATGCGAGACGGCGCGATCCTGCAGCGCTTGGCCGAGGCCGCGCCGGCGATCGAGCTGCGCTTCCTGGATCGCGAAGTGTTCCCGGAGCTGCGAGATCACCTGCGGGTCACGGGCGGCCGCCGTGTGCCGGCGACGCTCTTGCTGGATGAAGACTTCCAGTTCGTGGACCGCCTGGGTGATCGCTCACTGGCCACCTACCGCCGCATGGCGCACGCGCGACTGGGCGACTCGTGTCCGACCGGCATCGCCGCGCCCGCGGCCGATGAAATCGCCGCGGTGACCGCCGAGATGCTGGACCGCCTGGAGCGCGCGCAGTTGCTGCTGCGGCTGGCGCCGCACCTGCGCGAGCGGCACGGGGACTAGCTCGGGAACTTGAACGTATCCGTCGGGACGTCGCAGCCGGGGGTGGAAGGCTCCCAATGTCGCGCTGTCACGAGCAAAACGCCGGCATCGACGGCGATGCCGACCACCGCGCCGACCTCGGTGCCTGGCCGGTCGCCGGGCAGAAGCACGAGGCGTACTTGATCGGCGCTGACCGTGGTGGTGTCGCTGGGGCCGCTGCCCATGTCGGAGATGCCATGCTGGCGCGTCTGCATCATCGACCAACTCACGGGCTTGCGAGACTCTTCGTAGATCGCCATGCGAAGACGGCGGGGTGCGTCGGTTGACTCGCCGGGTTCGCGCGGCGCCAGGCCAAGGTACAGCCCGCGGATCACCGTCGAGTCCGCCATCACCAGGCCGCACGGGTGCCCGGGCTTGAGCTTGGTCACGTACTGCGCGTCCATATGCAGATCGGGCCGCGGGTGCGCGTCGTCCCAGATGCCGCCGATGGCGGGGCCGGCCAGCGTGCAGCCGGTGATGCTCACGGCCATCGGGGCCAACAGAAAGAAGGCTGCGACAGCGAGGTAGCCGGTGCTGCGTCTCATCGTGCCTCCTTCCGACCAAACGCTTCTAGAGCCCGCGCTGGGCGAACGAGAATCCCTGCAGGATCTTCGTATCGTCGCAGCCCGAAGGGGGCGGCTCCGGTGCCGAGCGGTGATGCATGAGTGTGATCAGGATCACGGCGTCGGCGGTGAATCCCACGAGCGTGCCGAAGTGCTGGCCCGAGCGGCTGCCCGGCAGCAGAACCACGCGCACATCGCTCGCGTCCACGATCTGGCTGCCGGTGGGATCGCCGCCGAACGTGCTGATGCCGTGCTTCGCCATACGCAGATCGTTCCAATCGAGCTTCGTCGCTTCGCCGAACGTGCCCATGCGGATGTGTCGTGGCGTGCGCACGTCCTCGCCCGGTACGCGCGGTACGAGCCCCATGTACTCACCACGGATCACGGTGGAGTCGGCCAGCACGAGAGCGCAGGGATCGCCCGGCTTGAGCTGGGCGAGCAGGCTCGGGTCCACCTCCTTATCAAGAGCGGAGTGCTGTCGGTCCCACGCCTTTCCAAGCGTGTAGCCGAGGGCCGTGCAGCCCGTAATGCTCACAGCCATGGGGCCCAGCAGGGCCAAAGCGGCAACGGTCAATGCCAAGGTGGTGCGGCGCATGGTTACCCCATTGAGGCGGCCCCGGCTCAGGATTCGTCGCCGGCTGGCCGATAGACTAGAATACACCACACGCGGCGCGTGGTTCGTGCCGCTAACTGCTTGCTCGCCAGAGCGTTCGCCGCTCTGGGCTGACCCGATCCCCCGTCCCGAGAACCTTCATGAGCCTGCGATTCACCCGCGCCATCATCGTCGGCGCCTCCTCCGGCATCGGCGCCGAACTGGCGCGTCAGCTGGCTGCCGAAGGTTGCGACGTGGCCTTGGTCGGCCGCCGCCGCGCGGAGCTGGATGCGCTTGCCGCCGAGATCGCGAAGCACGGCCGCAAGGCCATCGTGCAGACGCACGACGTGACGCAGGTCGACGAGACGCCGCTCGTGTTCGAGCGCTTGGTGGAACAGCTCGGCGGCCTCGACCTGATCATCTACGCCGCGGGAGTGATCCACGTGCCCGAAGAGGGCGTGTGGGATGCGCGCGCCGAGATGCAGCAGTTGCAGGTCAACGCCGTGGGCGCGATCGCGTGGACCACGCCGGCCGCGGCCATGTTCGAAGCCAAGCGCGCGGGCACGATCTTGGGGCTGTCGAGCATCGCAGGTGAGCGTGGGCGGCGGAACATGCCGGGCTATACGGCTTCGAAGGCGGCACTGACCACATGGCTCGAAGCGCTGCGCAATCGCGTGAGCCGCTATGGCGTGAACGTGGTCACGGTCAAGCCGGGCTTCGTCGACACCGACATGACCAAGCACCTGACCAAGAAGCCCATGATGATCCCGGTGAACACCGCCGCGAGGCTCATCCTGGCGGCGGCGCGCCGCGGCGATTCGGCCAGCGTGTTCGTGCCGTTCCAGTGGTGGCTCGTGGCCATGGTCCTGCGCCACATGCCGTCGTTCATATTCCGGCGGCTGGATATCTGATCGTGAGCGCTGCCCCGCTTCGTGCCACTGCCGCGCGCCGGGTGCTCGACGGCTTCGGCAATTCGCTGCGCTCGACCAGCCTGAGCGCGCGCCCCACGAACGTGGAGGAGCTCGCGGCGGTCTTGCAGCAGGCTCGCGAAGAAGGCCTGAACGTCTCGTTCCGTGGCAACGGCCGCAGCTATGGCGATGCCTCGCTGAACACGAACCAGCTCTCGATCGACAATCGCGGCATGACGCGTGTGCTGTCGTTCGACCCCGCCACCGGCATCATCGACGCCGAAGTGGGCGTGACAATCGAAGACCTCTGGCGCACCGGCCTGCCGCATGGCTGGTGGCCCTACGTGGTGCCCGGGACCATGTTCCCGACCATGGGCGGCTGCACGGCCATGAACATCCACGGCAAGAACTGCTTCAAGGCCGGGCCTTTCGGCGACCACGTGCTGGACCTGGACCTGATGCTCGCCGACGGCAGCATCAAGACCCTCAGCCGCACGCAGGAGCCGGACTTGTTCCGTGCGGTGATCGCCGGCCTGGGACTGCTCGGCGCTGTCACGCGTGTGCGCCTGCAGATGAAGAAGGTGGAAAGTGGGCGGCTCAAGGTGCGCCCTATCCAGACACACTCGCTCGAGGAGATGTTCGACTGCTTCGTGGAGCGTATGCCGCAGAGCGACTACCTGGTGGGCTGGATCGACTGCTTTGCCGGCGGCGCATCGCTGGGCCGCGGGCTCGTGCACCAGGCGAACTATCTCTCGGCGAAGGAAGACCCCGAGGGTCGCAGTCTGCTCGCCCTCGATGCGCAGGGGCTCCCGCCCAGCATCATGGGCATCCCGCGTTCGATGATGTGGCGGTTCATGAAGCCGCTCACCAACGATGCCGGTATGCGGTTCATCAACACGGTGAAATATCATCTTCCCGAGCCGCACGACCACGAGGGCGTGTTCTATGACGGCCACGTGTCGTTCGCGTTCCTACTCGATTTCGTGCCCGGCTGGCGTAACGCGTATGGCGATTCGGGCTTCATCCAGTACCAGCTCTTCCTGCCCGATGCGACCGCCCGGCGCGCCATGCGCGAGGCGCTCGAGCTCTGCCAGCGCCGCGGCGTGGTGTCGTACCTGGGCGTGTTCAAGCGTCATCGCCCCGATGAGTTCCTGCTTTCGCACGGCCTTGACGGCTGGTCGCTGGCGCTCGACTTTGCGGTGCCCGCGGGTGACCCGCAGAAACTCTGGCGCGCGACGAACGATCTGACCGCGCTGGTGCTCGAGGCCGGCGGGACGTTTTATCCCGCCAAGGACGCCGTCGTGAGCGCCGAGGCCTTTGCGCGCGCTTACGGCGAGCGGCTCTCGCGCTTTCTCGCGATCAAGCGCCAGCTCGACCCGCAGACGCTCTTCCAGAGCGACCTGTCGCGGCGGCTGCTGCTTTACTAGCGCAGCTATTCGGCCAGCAAAGCGTTCGCGGCCACCTGCAGCTTGAGCATGGTCGCCCAGTTGCGGCTCGTGCCCGCGTCCTTGATGGCGCGACTGGCGGCAGTGGCGAGCTTGCCGTCGAGGATGCCATCGGCGCACCACAGATAGGCCCAGCGCGTGCCGGCGGCGATCTTCTCGCGGCCCCAATCCTGCGCGAGCAGGGGCTTCAAGATCTCGCGGTCGGCCGCGGTGCGGAGCACGTACACAAGAAAGCGCGAGGGCTCAAGCGCCGCCTCGGCGAACTTGTTGCCGGCGATGATCTCGTCGAGCTCATGAGCGCCCACGAGCGTCACGCGGCAGTCCACAGACAACTTCTCCGCAATCGCTCTTTCGAGCGTCGCGGAGAAGTTCTTGCCCAAGGGCCGCTTGCTGCGGAATACCACATTGCCGCTGTTGAGCAGGCTCTTCACGTCGACCAGCTGGAGCGTCTCGAACAGCTTGCAGAGGTCCGCCATCGCGATGCGCTTGGCCTTGCCCACATTGATACCACGCAGCAGTGCGACATACGGCTCGGTCATGTGTTGCCCGAGGCTCCGCTCTTGTTCGCCACCATCAGGTGGTGGATGAACAGCAACAGCATGCCGCCCACGACCGCCGCGACGAAGCCCATGAGGAACTTGGTGGACCAGCCCAGGCAGTAGAAGACGACTTTGCCCACGATGCCGCCCAGGAAGCCCACGATCAGAGTCGTGCCCCAGCCGATCCGGTCCTTCGCCGGGAAGATCGCTCTCGCGATGAAGCCCACGATGAACGCGCTGATCAGGTTGAAGACCAGCCAGATTCCAAACACGCCTGCGAGTGCTGCAAGGATCACCTTCATCTATCGACCTCCCAGTAGTCCGCCAAGACCCTTCTCGAGCGAGCCGAGCAAGCCGCCCGCCTGCGCCTGACCGAATAGCGACGTCGCGATGCCCATCAGGTCTGGCTGCGCACCGGCCACGTTCTGGTGTTCGCCCTGCAGCATGCTCAGGAGGCCCGCCGGGTTAAGGCCGCCTTGCTGCGCGCTGTGCTGGCCGATCGCGCCCATCACCAACGGCGCAAGCTGCTGCAACAACTGCGTGGCCTGATCCGGATTGATACCGCTCGTGCCCGAGATCGCATTGGCCGCGGTCTCCTGATGTGCCCCAAGGAAGTGCTGCATGAGGTCGGCGCCGACCGCCTGCGCGTTGCCGCCCTGCAGGAAGCCCGCGACGTCATTGAGCACGCTGCCGTCATGGTTCTGCAGCACATCGGTGAGACCGGCGGCGTTGTCGCCCTGCGCCGTGTGATGCACGAGTCCGGCCAAAAGCGTGGGCAGTGCGGCCGAGATCGCGGACTGCGTCTGGGCGGGATCGGCGCCGATGCTCTGAGCCAACTGCTGCGCGCCGCCGCTACCAAGTGCCTGCTGGACGATGTCGAGGATACCGGGCATGGGATTCTCCGAGAAAGTGACGGGGGTGGGGTGGGAAGTGGGGAGAGTACGCCTGCAGCGGGCGGGTTCCAAGAAGAGCCGTAGCGCGCGGGGCGTGGCCGCGAACAACTGGTTCCGGAACCAGTTGCCCTATCGAATCATGTGAAACCTTACTTTTATACGGTACCACTATGCGTCGGCATTCACGCCACGTTGTGGCAAGAGTCGACCAAGTCACGTGGCTTCGCTAGCGCTCCACCAGCAGCGCACACGAATTGTGCGTGTACGGCAGCGCCCGGCAGGCCCAGGCTCGGCGGAAGGCCGCCAGCGGCAGGTGCGTGTGGCGCGCGTTCGAGAGCTCGACGTGCGCGTCACCCACGTGCCGCACGAGCGCCCAATGCGCTTCGAACGCGCGGCCGCCCAGCAGGCCGTCGTCCACGCACACTGGCACGGGCCAGCCTGCGTTGGCATGAGTGCGCAGCGCGTCCAGAGCGATCATTTCGTGCCGGCCGAAGAGCCCGCTGTGCACATGGCGCACGCGCAGGCCGTGATCGCGCAGCAACTGTGCCAGCCGGAACGCGGTGGTGCCCAGGCCCAGCGGCATGTCGGGCGGATGCGTGCGTACGAGGTGCGCGATGGCCTCGGCCTCGGACGGCTGCGCGCCGGCGGCGTAGGGGCCCAGCGCGTGAGAGGCGAGCAGTGCGGTGGCGGCGGCTTGGGCGCAGGTGTTCCAGTTGCCGGCGCGGCCCTCGGGGTGCATGACTACGGCCACATGTGATGCGTCACGTTCCAGTCGAGTTCCACCAAGAACGCCATGTCGAGCGTCGCGCCGATCATGCCGAGGATCGTTGCCCATGAGACTCCGGTATGCGGCACTCGGCGTGTCAGCTTTGCGATCGATGCGTACGCGATCTGGCGTTGCGGTGCGCCCGCCACCTCGGTGATCGACGTCGAGGCGCCCCTCTGCGTGACCCGCACCCAGAGCGAGTCTCCGGCCTCGTCGCCCGGCTGCTTCCGTACCACGCCCGTCAGCCGCGATCCGTCACTCAGTGTGAGGCGGACGAAGTCGCCTGGAACCAGCGTGTGAATCTCGGCCGCGGGCACCGGGCGCTGCTGAGAAGTATCCACCGAGTGCCCGATCGCGAAACCCAGCGCCGAGCAGCCGCTGCACAGCACTGCCGCCAACACCAGCAGCAGCGCCGACGCAAGACGCGCGAGCTTCAGTGCTCTTCTTTGCGTGAGACGCTCTGACATAGCTCCACCAATACGCCGCCGAAGCTCTTGGGGTGCAGGAATGCCACCTGCGTGCCGTGCGCTCCGGGGCGCGGTTGCTCGTCGATCAAGCGCGCGCCGCTGGCCTTCGCCTGCGCGAGCATCGCGGTGATGTCGGCGGTCTCAAGGCTCACGTGATGCAAGCCCGGGCCGCGGGCCTCGAGGAACTTCGCGACGGTATGTTCGGGCGAGCGCGGCTCGAGAAGCTCGAGCGTCACCGGGCCCAGGTGCAGGAACACCACGCGCAGGCGGCCGTCGTCGAGAAGTTCCTCGCCACCGCGAGTCGCGCCGAGCGCGTTCACGAAAACGTCGGCGATCGGATCCGCCTCGCGCACTGCGAGCGCCACGTGGCTGAGAGCGTTCACCTGCGTGGGTTCGCTCACAGTGACTCTCCGGGCTTGTACACGCCGAATACGGCGCGCAGCGCGTCGCTGACTTCACCCAGCGTGGCGTGCGCCTTGAGCGCATCCAGAATGGGTGGCACCAGGTTGCCCGTGCCGCGCGCGGTGGCCGTGAGCGTGTCGATCGCTGCGCCGTACGCGGCGCTGTCACGCGACGCGCGCCACTCGCGCAGGAACTCGGCGCGCTGCTTCTCCACGGCGGGGTCGTGCGCGAACGGAGGCGCGGGGACGGATTCGTTGTCGGCGAACTTGTTCACGCCCACCACCACGCGCTCGCCGCTCTCCACATCGCGCTGCCACTGGTATGCGGCGCGGTGGATCTGCTCCTGCACCCAGCCGGCCTCGATCGCCGCGAGCATGCCGCCCATGTCGTCGATGCGTGCAATGAGGTCACGCGCGCGCAGCTCCAGCTCGGCGGTGAGCGCTTCCACGAAGTAGCTGCCGGCCAGTGGATCGGCGGTGTCGGTGGCGCCGCTCTCGTAACCCAGCACCTGCTGCGTGCGCAGCGCGAGCAGCGCGGCTTCCTTGCCCGGCAGACCCAGCGCCTCGTCGTAGCTGTTCGTGTGCAGCGACTGCGTGCCACCGAGCACCGCGGCCAGGCCCTGGATCGTGACGCGGGCGATATTATTCAGCGGCTGCTGCGCCGTGAGCATGCTGCCGGCGGTCTGGGTATGAAAGCGCAGCTTGAGCGCTTCGGGATCGGTGATCCTGAAGCGCTCGCGCAGCAGATCCGCCCACAGCTTGCGCGCGGCTCGGAACTTCGCGACTTCTTCAAAAAGATGATTGTGGGCGTTGAAGAAGAACGAGATGCGCTTGGCGATGCGCGTGGGATCGAGCCCGCGCTGCTTCGCCGCCGCCAGATAGGTAAGGCCATCGGCCAGCGTGAACGCCAGTTCCTGCACCGCGGTGCTGCCGGCCTCGCGCATGTGATAGCCGCTCACCGAGATGCTGTTCCACTGCGGCACATGGTCGGCGGTGAACTCGAAGAGGTCGGTGATCAAGCGAAGGCTCGGCGCCGGCGGATAGATGTACGTGCCACGCGCGATGTATTCCTTGAGCACGTCATTCTGCACCGTGCCGCCCAGCGCGCTGCGCGGCGTGCCACGCGCATCGGCCACCGCCACGTAGAACGCCAGCAGCACGGGCGCGGTGGAGTTGATGGTCATGCTCGTGGTGACCTTGTCGAGCGGCAGCGCATCGAGCAGCGCTTCCATATCGGCCATGCATGAGATCGCCACGCCGACCTTGCCCACTTCGCCGCGCGCGAGCGCGTGGTCGCTGTCGTAGCCCATCTGCGTGGGCAGGTCGAACGCCACGCTCAAGCCTGTCTGGCCCTGCGCGAGCAGGTAGCGAAAGCGCTCGTTGGTCTGCGTGGCGCTGCCGAAGCCGGCGTACTGGCGCATGGTCCACAGCCGCGAGCGGTACATGCTGGCGTGAATGCCGCGGGTGTAGGGCGCATCGCCCGGAAGCGGCGTGCGCTTGGCGAGATCGCGAGGGAGATCGGCTTTCGTATACACGGGCTTCACATTCAATTCGGAAGGCGTGCGGCGCATCGGCATGGGGCGCGATGGTACCTCCGGCACTGCTCGCGACGGGCGCCCCTTGCGCGGCGTCGGGCTCTTGGCGTTGCTGCGCTTCGCGCTCATACCGCGGCCTCCGCAGGCTTCATCTTGATCATGGGCTGGCCCGCGCTCACCGGTGCGCGCTCGGCGACCAGGATGTCCGTCACGACGCCGCCATGCAGTGCTGCCAATTCATTCTGCATCTTCATCGCCTCGACCACGATGATCGCCTGACCGGCCGCGACCACATCGCCCACCTTCACGCGGATCGTCACCACCACGCCCGGCATGGGCGCGTTCATGGTCTCGCCCAAATTGCGCGCGCGGCCGCCGGACTGCTGCATGAGCATCTTCTCCAACGGATGCCGCACCTCGGCAGGCATGATGTGGCCGTGGACTTCCACTTCCAGGTCTGATGCAACAGGCGCCACGCGCACCACGTGCGAGCGGCCATCGATGAGCAGGCTGTAGACCTCGCCGTCGGGCAGTCGCACGAAGTCGGCTTCAATGCTGCGGCCGTCGGTCACCGCGTACACCTTGCCGCCTTCGGTGCGGATCTCGACCTCGGCCTCTTTGCCCTGCAACGTGACCCAGAGCTTCATCGCCCGCTCCGTTCGCGTCCGCGCCACTTCCATGCGCTCGGCTGCGCGGCATCTTCGCGGCGGCCGATCGTCACGCGCGCGCGCTCGGCGTGCTCGTGCAGCGCGGCCGCGAGCAGACCAGCGTTCGTGGAC
>JANYBS010000134.1 GCA_025360715.1 Candidatus Eiseniibacteriota bacterium
TTGCATGTTCTCTTCGCCTCGGGCTCCACGCTCTGGCACGGCACTCGCGACGCATCGGCATGGAACCTGGAAGCGCTCCCTTGGAGTGTGCGCGGTTGGTCCTGTGCACTCGCCCTGGACCACTCGGAGCAGCCGCGCGTGATCTATAGCACTGGCCCGATGGCGCCGGACTACAATCCCATCGGCTCCGTGGTCTATGCATACCGCTCGCCCAGCGGCTGGGTGCCGACATCCGTGTACGATGACTCGACGCAGAACCGGCGCCTCCAACTCACGCTCGATGACCACGACCGTGCCACGCTCTTCCTGCACGACCCTGCAAGCCGGCAAGTCATCACCGCAAGCCAGGCGGATGTCGCCGAGGTGGCCACCACGACCACGGCAGGCACGATGCGGTTGGCGTTCGGTGCGAGGCACCCGAGTCCGGTGGGTGCGCCGATGCGGTGGGTGATCACGCTCCCGACCGCCATGACCGTGACACTCGAAGCCCATGACCTGAGTGGACGACTCATCGGGAACAGCGGGGCACGTGATCTGCCGGCCGGGGTCAGCGTGGTGAACTGGTCGCCGGGGGTCTCGATACCCGGGACGTGGTTCGTGTCACTTCGCGCCGGCAACGTCCGAACGGCATCGCTGCGTTGGATCGTGCGCTGACTTCGCGATCGGTCTGCGGCATCACCGCGATGTCGAGGTGGAATCCTCGGCCTCGGTGACGGCGCGGCCGTCGACGGGCTTCTCGATAGGCACGCCCAGCCATGCGGCCGAGGTGGCGAAGGTGTCCTCCGTGCGCACGCGCAGCCCCGGAACGCGGGTCAGATCGTAGTTCTGGCGCACGCCGGGGCCCGCGAGGATCCATGGGATGAAGTGACTGCGCGCATCGAGGCCGCCGTGGCCCAGCGCGGCACCGCCGTGATCCGAGCTCACGATGATGCGCGTCGAATCGATCAGGCCGGCTTTCTGCAACGCGCGAAGCACGCGGCCCATTGCACGGTCGGCGCCCGAGGCCTCGCGGATCTGCTCCGGCGACCCCCAGCCCTTGGCATGTCCGGTCACATCGACGCTGGGCAGGTGCACGAAGAGCAGCTGCGGGCGGTGGCTGCGGATGATCTCGACGGCGGCACTCGCCACGAGCGAATCCACCGAGTGCGTGCCCGCGGGCGGCACGAAGTTCCAGTCCAGGTTCAGCGTATCGACCAGCACGGAGAACTTGCTCTTGCCCGCGCTCATCGCAGTCGACAGACCGGCACGATGCGCGAGTGCGAAGAGAGTCGGCCACTGTGGCCGCAACGCATCGCCGGCTTTGGGATCCGCGTTATACGTGATGCCGTGCTTCTCGGGCGGGACGCCGGTGAACATCGAGAAATGCGAGGGCAGCGTGACCGCGGTGTCCGTCGTCGCGCAGAAGAACGTGAAGCTGCCGCGCTGCATGAGCGAGCGCAGCGCCGGCATATCGGCGCGCATGGCGACATCGGGGCGCAGGCCGTCGATGCTGACGACGAGCATGCGGTGCGAAGCGTGCGCAGGCGAGGCGAAAGACACGGCGGCGGCAAATGCGATGGCGGCGCCGGCGCGAAGCACGCGAGACGCGACGAGGCGTACGAGGAGAGTGACCATGCGCAGAGATTGGCACACCGCGTGGGCTCCGTCGACCCGCGCGCGAGCCCGATGTGAACAAAGCGTAAGCGGCGATAAGAGTGCTCCCTCACCGCCGCTTCAGGTGTGTTCGCGCCGCTCGATCGGAAGATCGACTTGAGCGTGCCCCACGTGGATCGGCTCACGGGTACCACAGCCAGGCACGCCGACGGACTCGAGCCATTCGGAGCGCCGGGCGTGAGACAGCGGATCGAGAAATCCGCGTCGTTGTTGTTGGTGTCCTGGCCATCCGGAAAGCGCGACAAGCTCACGAACGGGGTGACGTTGTCATCGGCTGCGGTTGTGCCCGTGCCCTCGGTGTAAGGCGCGGCCGTGCTGCCCTCGTAACTCACCGCATCCACCAGTACACCGCCATCGCGCAGGCCGATCGCATCGGGCGCGCCGTTCTGCACCATGTTGTCGAGGTGGTTGTACGTGAGGTCGGCGTGCCAAGGATTCGCGCTGCCGAAACCGATCACGTAGTACCCGCCCCCCAGCAACGTGACGCTGGGCAGCGCGATCGTCAGGTAGAGCGCGCCCGCGGCAGCGCCGTTCGAGAGCTCGAGCGTGTAGGTGCCCAGATTCACTGCCGTGGGCCCGTTGTTCTTGAGTTCGATGAACTCGGCCGTGTCGGTGCCCGGCTGGTCGTAGTCGACCTCGTTGATCACGACGCCGGCACTGGCGAGCGCTGGCAGGAACGCAAGCGCGGTAGTGAGCAGCAAGGCAGGGGTGGCAAGACGCATGGCGGCCTCCGCATGTGGGGTTCCCCGCGGTGCTCCGGCGGCGGCGAAAACAGTCCCGTGGGCCTGCAAGCATGGCACGCGGAGTTGCCGGTGCGCTATGGCAAAGCGACCCTGC
>JANYBS010000182.1 GCA_025360715.1 Candidatus Eiseniibacteriota bacterium
CGGCCAGTCCATGCCGCCCGCGCGCAACGGCTGCGTGCTGGTGGCCACGCGATAGCCGTCTTGTTGCAAGCGCAGCGCCAGGCGCTGCGCGCCCGCACTCGCACAGCTCCACACGTACGCCGTGCGTGCCTCGCCATCGACACCGCCGCGCAGATCGAGCGCCACCTTGCCCGCGGCGTCGTGGAAGACCAGCGGCGCCATGCGCGCCACTCGCGCCGTGAGCGGGATGCCTGCGCTAAGCGAATCCGCCAGGCGCTCGGTGCTCTCGTCATCTGAATTGGGATCGCTCTCGCGAAGCAGCACGCCGGCCGGCAGCGTCTCGGCGGCGCCATACACATCCACTCCGTAGCTGAGCGCCAGCGACCACGACGTGAGGTCGTAGAACGCATAGCCCTCTTCGGGCGCGCGCTTGCCGCGGGCGATGTTGCGCTCGTACTTGGCCAGCTCCTTGCGCACGAACGCCGAGTCCGGCGACGCATCGGCCTCGAGCACCGCGCGCGCGATCCGGCTGGCCGGCTGCGACAGGTCGATCACGAAGGCGCCCTGCGAGAAGTCGTGCGTGCCTGGGGGCTCCGCAGCAGGACGCGGCATGCCGGCGCGCGCCGCTCCGACCGGCCACTTGGCGGGCGCCTGGCGCGAGTGATCGGCAAACAGCGGTCGCGCGCTCTTGACCGTGAAGGCCCCCGGGACCCAGCGCACTTCGACGCCCACATGCTGCAGGTTCTCGACCAGCATCGCCGCCGCGACCGGGTCGGCGCCCGGGTCGATCACGTAGCCGCGCGTGGCGGCTTTGGAGAGATCAAGCGAGTGCTGGGCGAAGAGCGCCATGTCACGCAGCCGCGCCTCGCGGTTGTTCACGGCCGTCGTGACCGTGGCGAGCGACGCGACAAAGTGCCGCGAGGCGCCATCACGCATGGTCACGATCGTGCCGTCGTCGCGGCGCTTGGCCAGGTTGCCGCCGCCGTCGGTCTCGTAGGTCATGCCGATCGCGCCGGTCAGGCTGGGCCAGATGTCCCAGTATTCCGGAGCGTGAAAATCGAACTCATCGCGCTGGTAGTAGCTCCAGCCATAGCGGTCGAATGCGTCGGCGTTGCCGTGGCCGAACATCTCGCTCCAGCGACCGTAAATGCCATCGCGCAGCGCTTCGTTCTCGACCGGCGCGTTGGGCGGAAAGAAGAAGCTCGCCACCTGGCCATGATGGTCCACGAACACCTGCGGCGCCCAGCGACGCAGCTCGCGCGCGCTTTGCTGGGACTCGGGCTGGCTCATGGCGAGCGCGTCGCGGTTGGGATCGAACTGGTAATGCGTGGCGCGGCCGCCGATGCCCCAAGGCTGCGAGCGCTGCTGCTCGATCGACCAGGTCTCGGGATTGCCCTGGCCCAGCGCGTTGACCCACGTGACGAAGCGCTCGTGGCCGTCGGGATTGTGCGCCAGGTTCACCAGGATGACGGCGTTCTCGCGCAACTTGCGCGTGGCGGCGTCCTCGCCCGCGACGAGTTGATAGACCACGTACGGCATCGCTTCGAACGACGCGCTCTCATCGCCGTGCATGCTGTAGTTGAGCCACACCGTCACCGGCATGCTCTTGGCGATCTCGGCCACGCGTGCCGCACTTGCGCGGCGCGGATCAGCAAGGTCGAGATTCGCTTGGCGGATCTGCTCGAGCTTGGCCAGGTTCTCCGGGCTCGAGATCACCAGCAGCGCGCGTTCGCGGAACTCCACGCTGCGGCCGAACGGCTCGCGCAGCACGCGGTCGGGCGCGCTCTTGAGCACGGCGTCCACGTAGCGCTCCATCTGCGCGAAGCCCGTGTGGAACGAGCCGCATTCGTAGCCCAGCACCTGCGCGGGCCGCGGCACGTTCTCGCGGTACGGCCCCTGCGCGAAGAAATCGAAATGCTCAGCCGTGAGCGCGAAAGCAGGAGCGATCGCCGTCAGAAACAGCGCGAACGAGAGCAGAAGCACACGGGAGATGCGCACGCGGAGAACCTCCGGGGAGAGCCAGAACGCCGGGACGGAAGGTGGCAGCATAGTCCAACGCGGTCCCGCGCCGCGACGCCTGCGCGACGGACGCGGCTTGGCTCAGCGCGGCTGCGTGGGCGTCTGCGAGGGGCTCGGCGGGCGGCTGGCCCCCGACCCACCGCGAGCGACACCCGAGGCGCCCGAGGCGCCCCAGCCATCCCGCTCCCCCTGCGCCGGCGCAACGCGGCCCTCGAGCATGCCGCGGAACGCCCACGCGGCCAGCAGGATCACCGCGCCGATGCCCGTCACGGTCGCCGTGGCGTACCACGACGAGCCCGGCAGCACGAGCGGGATGCTCGTGAGGAAATCGGAGACCGACACGAACACGACGAGCGCCAGGAACCCGAAGCGCAGCAGCGTGAATCCCGAGAGCGCCAACAGCGCCACCATGGCGAACAGGCGCGGCGCCGTGGGGTCGAAGTACGGGAAGATCTGGATCGCCATGAGCGACGCCGTCGCCACCACCGCCAGCATACGACGGCCGCGGAACAGGCTGGTCGCGCCGGCGAGCAACGCCGTGGCCGTGAGCGCACCCTGCAGCGCCGTGAGCACGGCGCGCATGAGCTCCACAGCAACGAAGCGCGGACCCATCACGGCGTCGGTCTGGAAGCCCGGCGAGTCGATGAGCCCATACGGGATCGCCTGGCCGCTCATGCGCGTCCAAAGCAGCTGCGCGCCGATCAAGACCAGCGTCGAGACCAGGCTCAGCACAAGGCCAGCCATGACGTCGCGGCCCACGCGCGCATCCTGGAAGCGCCCGTCAAAGAGCCGGACCCACGAGACCAGCGTCTCGGGCCAGGTGCGGCGGATGATCGGCTCGAGCGTCAGGTAGAGCACCGACACGAGCAAGAACAACAAGCTGCCGTACGCGATCCCCATGAACAACTTGCTCGAGAGGAACGTGCTCACCGTGGTCCAGTGCGCACCCAGGAACTGCCGGCACAGGAAGATCGTGCCCGCCACCAGGCCCATGCGGAACGTGCTCTGGGTGTCGGCGGTACCCGCGCGCAGGTTGCGTCGCGCCACGAACACCGCCAGCGCGAGCAGCCCCACGAACAGCGCCCAGATGCCACCTGCGAGCAACTCCTGCACGATCGTGTTGGCGTCGTCGCCCTGCCGCACCGCGGGTGTCCACGGATAGATGCGCCGGAACATGACCGGCTTGCCACGATACGACGCGGCCTCGATACGCAGCGCGATCGCGCTGTCGCCGGGCACGCTGCCCACCCACGCCATGCGCTGGTCCGCGTAGACGACCGGGTTCCACTGCGGCGGCACGCTCGCGAAGCGTTCGTACGGCAGGCCCGCGAGTGCGAACACCTTGGCCCAGTCCGTGGGCGCCGAGACGCCCGAGCTGTCGTGCTCGAGCGGGCACGCCTGCAGGTTGAAGAGCCGGCCCTTGCCATCGAGCGTCATGAGCACCATGCCGCTCACGGTGAGCGGCGGATCCTGAACGCCCGGCGCCATCGTACGATCGTTGTAGGGCACCATCATGCTCGGCGAGCGGCGGTACATGAACCGCAGCGAGCCCGCCGGGTCGCGGCGCAGATGCGTGAGCAGGCCCTTGGCGCCAAAGCGCTTGCCCAGGCCCGCGCTCTGCGAGCCGTCGTACACCCACACGCCGTACTCGTCGCGCGGCGCATCGGTGTAGCCCAGCGCCGTGGCGATGTCATGCGCGCGGTCCATGAGGACGGCCGGCGGCTTGCCCACATCGACCTGCTGGATCAGGTACACCTGCGGCGCCACCGCGAAGAGCCCGATCAGCAGCACCACGAACGCCGCTGCCCAAGAGAAGCTCTGCGCCACCGGCACGTGCTGCTCGCTGCCGGCTTCGGCGACCATCTCGACCGTGGGCAGCTCGCCCGCGGCGAGCGCGGCCGCCAACGGGTCGCCGCCCGGCAATGCGAGCGAGACACTGGTGGCGCTCGCCGGACGGTCGTTCGGATCGGGCGAGAGGCAGCGCATGATCGCGCGCTCGATCAGCGGATCCAGGCCCGGCGTGAGCTGCGAGGGATTGCTGGGCGTGGTGTTTTGCTTGAGATACGTCTGCTCCGCCCAGCCCTGCGCGTCGAACGCCGCCTTGCCCGTGAAGAGCTCGTACAGCACGAGCCCTAACGAGTAGAGATCGCTGCGCGTGGTCGCCTCGACACCGATCAGCTGCTCGGGCGCCATGTAGGCGGGCGTGCCGGCGCTGGCGTCTTCGGCGCTCATGCCACTCGCGAGCGCCGCCAGGCCGAAGTCGGTGAGCCGCGCACGGCCGCGACCATCGATCATCACGTTGGACGGCTTGAGATCGCGGTGCACGATGCCCTGCTCGTGCGCCGCCTGCAGCCCCGCGCACATCTCGCGCGCCAGTTGCACCGCCTTGTCCTGCGGCAGCCGGCCGATGCGCCGCAAGAGCGTGGCCAGATCCTCGCCATCGACATATTCCATGGACAGGAACAGCCGCCCACTCACTTCGCCGATATCGTACACGCGGCAGACATTGGGATGCGCGACCTGACGCGCGAGCCGCGCTTCGCCCATGAGGCGTTCCCGCAGCGATACGTCGCGCTCGACGCGCTCTGGCAGGAACTTGAGCGCCACGGCCTCGCCCAGCTTAAGGTCATCGGCGCGATAGACCTCGCCCATACCCCCACGCCCGAGCAGCGCGACCACGCGATAGCGGTCGGCGATCATGGCACCGGGCAAGAAGCGGCCTTGGGAGGACGTGCTGGAGAGGCTCACGCGAACATCCTGCCGCAAGTCGGGCGCGGCGTCATCTGCCGGTTCGAGCGGGCGCAGGCGCAGGTTCGAACTTGGTGCCGCGCGGAGCGAGATGCTTGAGCACCGCCTTGAGCCGTTCCTCGAGCGTCGCGCCGGGGATATCACCGTGGCGGATGCAAAGCTCGAGCGCCTCTCTTTTCGAGACGCCCAGGCTGTGCACCCATGGCACCAGTTCCTGGGCTCGTTCCACCTTGGCCGCGAACTCTGCACGCTCTGCGGCCGCCTGCGCGCGCTTCGATTCCATGAAGCCGGCGCCAAACGCTCGCTTGGCCTCGAACTGGTTGTGCGCTCGGCAGAGCAGGCGGACGTTCTCCACGGTCGTCGCGCCGCCCTTCGCGAGTGGGACGCGGTGGTCGAACTCGATCATCGCGCGGCTCTCGCAACGCCGGCCGTTGTCACCGACGAACGTGCACTGGTGGCTGTCGCGCTCGTACACCTCACGCTGGATCTCGGCGGGGATGTAACGGCCGTCGCCGTCGCTCGTGCGCTCGCGCGGAGAATCGGTGGCAGCGAATCGCTCGCGCTCGACCTGTTCGACCAAGAGAGTGAGCGCGCGCCGAAGGACCTCTTGCGAGTCCTCGAAGCCGACCGTGTGCGAGAGTCCATCGTGCGCGCGGTCGAGCAATTCGCACACATCGGGAGAGAGTAAGCCACGTAGTGCGTGGCGCTTAGCGCCCTCTGGTACTCGGTTTGAACCGAGTTCGCCGTCCTCGCTGGCGACGCCAGCGACTCGGTTCAAACCGAGTTCCCGCTCCAGCGTTTGGCGGATCTCCACGCAGCTCTTGCCAGCAGCGAGTGCGACGAGCGCCGCCGCGTTGCCCTCGTTCAGGTGCGGGGCGAGCAGCCCGATCGCGCTGAGCTCGATGCGGCCGTCGGCGATGGCATCGATGAGCACCGGGTGCCGGCGCGCGTAACGGGCCGCGTGGATGCGCCGCGTCGCGGCGTCATGCGCGAGTCCGAACTCGCCGCGGCAGTACGCGTACATCGATGGGTACGCCTCGGGCAGGTAGAGCTGCTGGGCATCGAACTCGCCCAGGTACACGAGGAACATCGCGAGGCTATGGCGATCACGCTTGAGGTACGTGAACATGCCGCGGCGCAGCTTGGAGGGAGCGAGTACGTCGACACGATGACACTGCATGGATCACCCATCGCGGGGGCGGGTTCGCGGTGGCAAGCGCATCATCGCATGCGTGTTTTCGGCGCTCGCAGAGCCACGCACGCAGGCGAACGCGCATCGCTACGACAACGTGCGAGCGTTCACCTCGCGCGGCTCGCCCACGCGCGCGACACGTGCGATACGCGCATGCGGCGCGAGCAGTCTCGCTCCGCGCCACGATCGCCCCAGAAACCTGTCAAGCGCCACGTGGTCGGCGCGCGCCCCAGCACCACCTACGGCGCTTCGAATCCGTTCGTCTCGTGCGAACCGTCGCAGAACGGCTTCGTGCTCGAGCCCCCGCAGCGGCACAGCCACACGCTCGTGCCGGCAAGGATCGTGGCCCCGTCGGCGCTGGCCAGCGCCAACGGCCCGTCCAGTTCCAGCGGCCCGTTCGTGTGCGCGGTGATGCGTAGCCTGGTGCCACTCGCCCCGGTGTCCGCGACGCCGTCCTGGTCCTTCACCTCGCCCGCATCGCGGAACGCTGCGCCCAGGTGGGCGTTGTCGCACAGCGGCTTGTTCGCCGACTTGCCGCACCGGCACAGCGCCATGCGCGTGTCGCGCAGCAGCACGGTGCCATCTTCGGCGCACAGCTCCAGGTCGCCGCGCAGGTACAAAGGTCCGTTACGCGAGATGAGCACGCTGTTCGCGCCCGGCGTAGGCTCCGCGGCGCCACCGTCGGTGCGCGTGAAGTGCAGCGCGCCGGTGGGGCAGCGCATGACCACCTGCGCCACATGATCCGCCTGGGCTTCGTCGAGCTTGATCCACGGCCGAGTGCCCGGCTGAAAGACGTGCGGCAGGCCCGCGACACACGCCGCCGCGTGGATGCAGCGCGTCTTACTCCACGTGACCTGGATGCCGTCGGCGTCGAAGTCGTGGAGCTTGTCCTTCACGATTTCCGCCAGACCTGGTATGCGGCGAAGATCAGGAAGATCGCGAACGAGCGCTGAACCACGCGCACCGGCAGTTCGTACGCCACTTTCGCACCGACGAATGCACCCACCGCGAGCCCGGCGGCGATGAGCAGCGCCCCGTTCAGGTTGACCGCGCCCTGCTTGTAATAATTCAGCGCGCCGAAGATGCCCACCGGCAGCACGAGCGCCGCGAGCGAAGTGCCCGTGGCCATGTGCGCCTTCATCTTGAAGAAGAGCAGCAATGCAGGGACGATCACGATACCGCCGCCGATCCCGAACAAGCCGGACAACACGCCTGCGAACAGGCCCAGCACGACGAACCACATGCGCGCACCTCCCGAAGTGTCACTGCGTGAGCGGCCAGACTACCGCGAGGGTGCTCGGAGCCCCAAGCCGCGCAGATGCACTACCATCCGCGGCGGGTTGGGCATCTTCTCTCGCAATCCGGAGACAACACGCATGAGTGACAGCACGAGCAGCATCACGCGCATCGCCCCCGGCCCCCGCATGAGCCGGGCCGCCGTGCACGGCGGTGTCGTGTACCTAGCCGGCCACGTGAGCACCATCGCCGGCGGCGTCCGCGCCCAGACCGCCGACATCCTGGCCAAGATCGAGCAGGTGCTGGCCGAAGCCGGCACGCAGAAGTCGCGCATCCTGTCGGTGCAGATCTGGCTCGCCGACATCGCCACGTTCAACGAGATGAACGAGGT
>JANYBS010000214.1 GCA_025360715.1 Candidatus Eiseniibacteriota bacterium
GCCCTCCCACTCGATCCCATTTCACGCCCCGCCCACCCACTATTCGTGCGCCCGACGATCGAACGAATCTTCACCCACCGGCGAACAGTGATCGCCGAGAAGTTCGGCGGCGAGGGCAAGGAGCGGGCCTAAGAAGAGCGGTCCTTCGGTCGTCCGAAGCCGCCTGGAGGTTCACCGCCAGCGCGATGGCGGAGGGTCGGGGCACGACCGTGCCCGATCGCGCAGTGGGGCCGCTTGCGGGGTCCCCGCAAGCGAGCGGGTACACGCGCATCCTCCTCGAACGCCATCGCGCTGGCAGCTTCCTTCGATGCACTGGCCTCGCTTGCCCTAGAAGCGCTCCTTGCCCTCGCCGCCGAACTTCTCGGCGATCACTGTTCGCCGGTGGGTGAAGATTCGTTCGATCGTCGGGCGCACGAATAGTGGGTGGGCGGGGCGTGAAATGGGATCGAGTGGGAGGGCGTATTGCACGCGGTCGTAGAGCTGCGTGCCGCCTTGGCTCTGCTCGAAGGTGTGCAGGTGGATCCACTGGGCGTACGGGCCGCTGATTTGGCGGTCGATGAATGAGCGGCCACTCTCCCACTGGTCGATGTTCGTCTTCCAGGTCATGGGCAGGCCGTGGAGTGCGATGCGGTAGTCGATGCGGGCGCCGACGCGCATCTCGACCGGCAGTGGCGTGAGGATGCGGAAGTTCAGGAATGGCGGCGTGATCGCCTCGAGGTTCGCGGCGTCGGCGAAGAACTCGAATGTCTTATCGATGGGGCTGCTCACCCACTGGTGCGCTTCGAACGTGTGCACTCGCATGGCCCTTGTGGATGCGGCTGACGCGGGCTGGATGCATGCGATATCGTGGCGGCCGTGCACCCGAGCTAGCGCAGCGAGGCTCAGGGGCCTGAGCGCTAGCGCTTCTGCGGCGTGAGCACGACGCGCACCTGCGCGTTGCCGTCGCAGTGCAACGTCACGAGCGAGTCCGCTTTGCCGGTGGTATAGCGCAGCTTGCCGTCGGTGCGGATCTTGAACACATGCTCGCCGCATGGCAACGGCCCGAAATGGAATTCGCGCGGGGCGCCAAGATAGAGCTCCACCTCCTGCGCCGGCGCATCGCCGCCTTCCAGCGTGATCGAGACCGGCAGGTTCTCCTCGAGCGGACGTTCTTCCCAGGCCACCTCGATCGTGCCACGTACGCGGCACTCGCAGCCTGCGACGGCTGAAGCACCGCTGCGCGGCGCGGCCGCTGGCGACGTAGCCGCCGGCGGGTTCGCCGGGATCACGGCATGCCGCGCCGCCGTGGCGAGCGAATCGGCATGGCGGCGCGTGAGCTTCACGCGCTCGACGCTGTCACGTTTCGCGCGCTCGGCGAGCGCCGCAACCTGCCGCTTCGCCTCGGCCTGTGCGCGAGCCAGGCTGTCGGCGGTGCGCTTCTGCGCGCGCTGGGCAATCTCGATCGAATCGCGCATGCGCCAGCGGTCGACCACGACCGCCGCGGTCTTCGCCGGCGTCTCATGCCTGGGCTCGGCAAGGTGCGCTGGCGCTGTTGCGCGCGCGGGCGCCGTGACCGCCGCCGGCGTCACCACGGGCGGCGTGACCTTCTCGCGCGGCGCCGTGGGCCGCGGCGCTGGCAGCGGTTTCTCGCGCGGCGGCACGCCCGCGGGCCCCAGCCCCGGCAAAGACGCTTCATCGACCGACTTGAGCTCGAGCGAGCCCTTGGCCGAGCCCGCGCCGCCGAAGTCGGCATCGACCCACGCAGTGGGCACGCCGTCCTGCGCGAACGCGGTGATCACTGCGGCCGTCGCACCGGGGGCGTTCGAACGCACTCGCACGCGGTCGGTACCGCTGACCACGCTCACCTCGATCGCGAGCGCCGGCCCGCCCGCGGCGAATGCGAGCCTTGAGCCGCTCGCCTCGGCGCGGAGCTCGATCGTGAACGCGCCGTGCTTGAGCGCTACCGGCGCACCCATGGCCGCGGTGAACGAGTAACGTCCGCGGTCATCCGACAGCGCCGAGACCGTGACCGTGCCACGCGCCGAGAGCCGCGCGCCGGCCAGCGGCGAGCCGTCGGCCTTGAGCACGCGCCCACGCACCACGAGCGTGCGCGGCGTGTCGAGCGCCGCATGCGCGAGCGGCGCGCGTGCGAGCAGCGCGCTCAGCACGAGCAGCGCCGTGCAGGCACGCGCCGGCAGGAGCAAGCGTAGGTGTCGAAGGATCAGCAGGCGGGCCTCGGAAACGGGATGCCAGGGGTGGGTCTTCGCGGACACTTTCGGAGCCGCATCCGGTGCGGCCGCAGGCACATGAGCATAGCGGATTCCGCAGGTCTTGCGGAAAACGGCTCCGGCCCTCGCGCGGGAGCGCAAGGGCCGGGCGGACCGCGTGTGCCTAACCCTTGGCCAGCTCCTCGTACAGGTACGCGCAACTGCGCGTGCCGCCGTGGAAACTGGTGAGCGAGAACTTCTCGTTGGGCGCATGCACCTGGTCGTCGTGCAGACCGAAGCCCATGAGGATGCAGGGCAGTCCGTGCGTGCGCTTGAAGGTGGCCATGACCGGGATCGAGCCACCCTCACGGATCATCGCCGGCTTCTTGGTCCACGCGCGCGCCAAAGCCCGGTAGGCCGCTTGCAGGCGCGGGTCGTCGTGCTCGGTCAGGAATGGCGGCGCGCCGTGCAGGTCCTTCACGACCACCGTCACGCCCGCCGGCGCGAGCTTCTTCACATATGCCGAGAACGCGTCGAAGAGCGCCTTGGGGTCCTGGTCCGCCACGAGCCGCATGCTCACCTTGGCGGCGGCGAAGCTCGGTAGCACCGTCTTGCTGCCGTCGCCCTGATAGCCGCCCCAGATGCCGTTCACGTCGAGGGTGGGCCGCGCCGTGATGCGCTCATACGTGCTGAAGCCCTTCTCGCCGAACGCGACCGGCGAACCGCTTTCCTTGATGAAGCCGGCTTCGTCGAACGGCAGCTCCTTGAAGAGCTGCTTCTCGGCGTCGCCGATCTTGCGCACCGCGTCGTAGAAGCCCGGCACGGTGATGCGGCCATCGCCATCCTTGAGCGCGGCGATGATCATGGCCAGCGCGTTCGCGGGATTCTGCACGGCGCCGCCGAACTCGCCCGAATGCAGATCGCGCGCGGGGCCCGTGACCTCGATCTGCGTGTAGAGGATGCCGCGCAGTGCGTAGCACAACGCCGGCTGGTCGGGTCCGAGCATGCTCGTGTCACTGACCACGATCACGTCGGCGTCGAGTTCCTTGCGACGCGACGTGAGGAACCCCTCCAGGCTTTCGCTGCCCGCTTCTTCCTCGCCCTCGATCACGAGCTTGAGGTTGACCGGCAGCTTGCCATGCACCTTGAGGTGCGCCTCGATCGCCGAGAGGTGCATGTACACCTGGCCCTTGTCGTCGCAGGCGCCGCGTGCATACAGCTTGCCGTCGCGCAGCTCGGGCTCGAACGGCTTCGTCTTCCACAGTTCGAGCGGCTCGGGCGGCTGCACGTCGTAGTGACCGTAGAGCAGCGCAGTCGGCGCACCGGGCGCACCGAGCCACTCCGCGTACACGACCGGATGGCCCGGCGTGTCGACGACTTCGGCGCGCGGCATACCGATGGCTTTCAAGTGAGCCACCAGGTGTTCTGCGCAGGCACGCACGTCAGCCTTGTGTTGCGGCTGCGCGCTGATGCTGGGGATGCGCAGGCAAGCCATGAGGTTCTCGAGGAAGCGCTCCTGATTCTGCTCGAGGTATTGCGTCAATGTGTCCATGGTGCGGTTCCGATCCCTTGAGAGATGGTGAGGGGACAAAAGACGACTCAGGTTAACGCGCGCACGCGACAGGTGCCAGCGCCGGCTTCTTCTG